>NZ_JCBATA010000017.1:0-129200 GCF_059816245.1 Frankia sp. RB5 | reverse complement strand
GGTCCTGAAAAACTGGCGCGTCTTCAGCCGCTTCCGCGGCTGCCCACGCCGGGTCGGCACATTCACCCAAGCCGTCTTCGTCCTGGAACAGGAAGGAATCTAAAAAAACCAACTTTGAAAATGCTCAATCATGCCTTCCCGACCGCGGCGACAATCGGGCCCCGCGGCGCTCCGCGCGATCCGCCGCGTACGTTTCACGGCTCCATGACCGGAGCATCCGTGGGGTTCGGCTATCCAGGCCGAAAGAGACGGTTTCCCGTCACCGGAAACGCCGGGCCACACCACATCGGCAGCCGGTGTCGGGCGCGGCGGGCCGGGTGCCCGCGAGGCGCGGTTCCGTCCACGGAGACAGCGAGGACCACCGAGGCCGCGGCCGCCACGGAGACGGCGCAGGCCACGAGGACGGCAGGGCGACGCCACCCTCGTCCCCGGCACGGGCCAGGATAGGGGCATGGCGACCTCCGTCCATCAGGAATCGGCCGCGTCCGGGCTCCCCGCGCACGAGATCGATGCCGAGTTCCTCGCGCTGCCCCGGTCCGCGCTCACCGACGCGGCCCTGCAGACCACCCGTGACCTGGGCGCATCCCACGCGGACATTCGCATCGAGCGGCTGCGGGAGTCCTCGCTGTCCTTCCGCGACGCCTCGCTGGAAAGCCGGCACGAGGGCGCCACGCTGGGCCTGGCCGTGCGGGTGGTGCACGAGGGCGCCTGGGGCTTCGCGGCGGGTGTGGACCTGACACCGGACGAGGCGGTGCGGCTGGCCCGGGAGGCGGTCGCGATGGCCCGGGTGGCCGCGCCGCTGAACTCCGAGCCCGTCGAGCTCGCGGCCGAGCCGACCCACTCGGACGCGGTCTGGGTCTCGGCCTACACCGCGGATCCGTTCGCCGTGGACGCGCGGGAGCGGGTCGAGCGGGTCGGCGGCCTGTGCCGGGCGCTGTACGCCGCCCAGGACGTCGACCACGTCGACGGTCGCTTCGAGGCGGTGCTGGAGAACAAGTACTACGCCGACCTGGCCGGGACCTCGACCACCCAGCAGCGGGTACGGGTGCTGTGCCAGATCGAGGCGACCCGGGTCGACCCGGGCGGCGGCTTCGAGTCGATGCGCACCATCGCCCCGCCGGCGGGCCGGGGCTGGGAGTGGATGGTGGCGGGCCCCGCGGCCGGCTGCTGGGACTGGGACGGCGAGATCGAGCTGATCCCGGGGCTGCTCGCGGAGAAGGCGAAGGCGTCCTCGGTGGAGCCGGGGCGCTACGACCTGGTGATCGACCCGTCGAACCTGTGGCTGACGATCCACGAGTCCGTCGGCCACGCCACCGAGCTCGACCGGGCGCTCGGCTACGAGGCGGCCTACGCCGGCACGTCGTTCGCCACCCTCGACCAGCTCGGCGCCCTGCGCTACGGCTCCCCGGTGATGACCGTCACCGGCGACCGCACGGCCCTGCACGGCCTGGCCACCATCGGCTACGACGACGAGGGCGTGCAGACCCGCCGCTTCGACATCGTCCGGGACGGGACACTCGTCGGCTACCAGCTCGACCGGGCGATGGCGGCCCGCAACGCGGGCGTCCTCGGCGTCGAACGGTCCAACGGCTGCGCGTTCGCCGACTCCCCGCACCACGTGCCGATCCAGCGGATGGCGAACGTGTCGCTGCTGCCGGCGCCCGGCGGCCCGGCCACCGAGGACCTGATCGGCCAGGTCGAGCGCGGGATCTACATCGTCGGTGACAAAAGCTGGTCGATCGACATGCAGCGCTACAACTTCCAGTTCACCGGCCAGCGGTTCTACGAGATCCGCGACGGGCGGATCGTCGGCCAGCTGCGTGACGTCGCCTACCAGGCGACCACGACGGACTTCTGGGGCTCGCTGGAGGCGGTCGGCGGACCGGAGACCTACGTGCTCGGCGGCGCGTTCAACTGCGGCAAGGGGCAGCCCGGCCAGGTCGCGGCCGTCAGCCACGGCTGCCCGTCGGCGCTGTTCCGCGGTGTCAACGTCCTCAACACCCGGCGGGAGGCCGGCCGATGAGCCAGGTGACCGGAACCGACAGCCGCGCTCGCACCGACCGCGCCATCGGGGTGCCGCAGGACGCGCCCGAGATCGTGGAGCGCGCGCTCGCGCTGTCCCGCGCCGACGCGTGCGTGGTGATCGCCAGCGAGTCCAGCACGGTGAACCTGCGGTGGGCCACCAACTCCCTGACGACCAACGGGTCGAGCCGGGACCGGTCGATCACGGTCATCAGCGTGATCGGCCGGTCGTTCGGCGTCCGCACCGCCTCGACCATCGACTCCCCCCGCCGCGCCGATCCGGCGACCGCCGCACCGCACCCGACCGACGCCGATGGACTCGCCGACCTGGTCCGCGCCGCCGAGGCCGCCGCCCTCGAGGCCGCCGGCGCCGAGGATTTCGCCGACCTGCTCGGGCCGGCCACCGCCGGGGGGCTCGCCACCGACGTCGCGTTCACCGACCCGGCGGTCCGCACCGGCACGGCGGTGTTCACGGACTTCGCCCGTGACCTCGCCGAGGCGTTCGGCGCCGCCCGCGCCGAGGGCCGACGGCTGTTCGGGTTCGCCGAGCACGACGTGACCACCACCTGGCTCGGCACCTCCACCGGCCTGCGGCTGCGCCACGCCCAGCCGACGGGCAGCGTGGAGTGGAACGCCAAGAGCGGCGTGCCCGGCGGCTCGGTGTGGCACGGGCAGTCGACCCGCGACTTCACCGATGTCGACGTCGCCACCACCGACGCCGCGCTGCGCTCCCGGCTGGCCTGGTGCGAGCGTTCCGTCGAGCTGCCCGCCGGCAGGTACGAGACGCTGCTGCCGCCGTCCGCCGTGGCCGACCTGATGATCAACCTGTACTGGTCGGCCGCGGGCCGGGACGCCGCCGAGGGCCGGACGGTGTTCAGCCGGGCGGGCGGCGGGACCCGGATCGGCGAGGCGATCGGCCCGGCCGGGCTGCGGTTGTCGAGTGATCCGGCGGATCCGGAGCTGGCGACCGCGCCGTTCGTGACCGCGGCGGCGTCCTCGGCGATGTCGAGTGTGTTCGACAACGGGCTTGCCCTCGGCGCGACGGACTGGATCCGTGACGGCGCCCTCGCCGCGCTGGTCCAGACCCGCGCGACGGCGCGGGCGACCGACAGCGCGGTCACCCCGATGATCGAGAACCTGATCCTGGACGGCGGCGGCACCGCGTCGCTCGACGAGATGATCGCCTCGACCCGCCGCGGCCTGCTGCTGACCAGCCTGTGGTACATCCGCGACGTCGACCCGGAGACGCTGCTGCTCACCGGGCTCACCCGCGACGGCGTCTACCTGGTGGACAACGGCGAGGTCGCCGGGGCGGTGAACAACTTCCGGTTCAACGAGTCCCCAGTGGACCTGCTGGGCCGCATCGGCGAGATCGGCGCGACCACCCGCACCATGGCGCGCGAGTGGGCGGACTGGTTCACGCTCACCCGGATGCCGCCGATGCGGGTGCCCGACCTCAACATGAGCTCGGTCAGCCCGGCGAACTAGCGCCGGCCCACGGTCCGCGGCGGCTCCCGCCCCGGCACCGGTACCGGCCCCGGCCGCGCCGCGGCGACCGGGGCCGGGGCGCCGTCACAGGTAGGCGCCGCGGCCGAACGTCTCGCCGCCCGCCTGCTGCTGGCCGCCCTGCCCGCTGGGCAGGGCCCGGCGGCGGATCTCCTCCAGCTGCGCGCGGGCCGCCATCTGCTGGGCGAACAGCACCGTCTGCAGACCGTGGAACAGGCCCTCCAGCCAACCGACCAGCTGCGCCTGGGCGATGCGCAGCTCGCTGTCGGAGGGGGTGTGCGACTCGTCGAAGGGCAGGGACAGCCGCTCCAGCTCGGACCGCAGCTCGGGGGCCAGCCCGTCGGAGAGCTCGCGGATGGAGCTGCGGTGGATCTCGCGCAGCCGCACCCGGCTGGCCTCGTCCAGCGGCGCGGCCCGGACCTCCTCCAGCAGCTGCTTGATCATGGTGCCGATGCGCATCACCTTGTCGGGCTGGGAGACCAGCTCGGCGACCGGGCTGCCGCCCTCGGCCGACTCCTCGTTCTTGTCGGCGTCCGCTGCGGCGGGGCCGCTCGCCAGGCCAAGCGCCGTGGGCTCGGCCTGGTGCAGCGCGCCGTCCGGCCCGACGATCAGGACGCGGGATTCCGGTTGATCCGTCATGACCCCTATCCTGCCCCGTCAGACGGCGGTGCACGGCGCTGGCCACGGTATGGCCACCAACCCGGCCGGCCCAGCCGGCCAGCCGCCGCTGGGGCGGGTCAGCCGGGCATGGTGAGGATGACCTTGCCGACATGGCCCAGTTCGGCGACATGCCGATGCGCCGCCACCACCTCGGTGATCGGCACGACCCGGTCGACGACCGGGCGGATCGCCCCCCGCTCGACCGCCGGCCAGACCTGGTCGCGGACCGCCGCGACGATCGCCGCCTTCTCGTCCGCCGGCCGCGCCCGCAGCGAGGCCGCGTGCACCGCGGCCCGCTTGCTCAGCAGCGTGCCCAGACTGAGCTCGCCCTTCACCCCGCCCTGCAGCCCGATGACGACGAGCCGGCCGCCGACGGCCAGCAGGGCGACGTTGCGCGGCAGGTATGCGGCACCCATGTTGTCGAGGATGACGTCCGCGCCATGGCCGCCGGTGGCCTCGCGAACCACCTCGACGAAGTCCTCGTCGCGGTAGGACACGGCGATGTCGGCGCCGAGCCCGCGCACCCGGTCGAGCTTCGCGGGCGTGCCGGCGGTGGCCGCGATGACCGCCGACGGGCGCAGCGCGCGCACCGCCTGGATGGCGAACGTCCCGATCCCGGACGCGCCGCCGTGTACGAGGAAGACCTCGCCATCACGCAGCCCGGCCAGGCCGAACACGGTGGAGTGCACGGTGCAGGCGACCTCCGGCAGCGCCGCGGCCTCGACGGGGTCGACCCCCGCTGGCACCGGCAGGACCTGACCGACCGGCACGTTCACCCGGGTCGCGTACCCGCCGCCGCTGAGCAGCGCGCACACCGGCGTGCCGACCTCGAGTCCGCCACCGGTGGGACCCACACCGAAGGTCGAGCGCAGGCCAGCGCCGCCGCCCGGGCCGGTCTCGCCGCCGGCGGCCGGGCCGACGGCGGCGACCCGCCCGGCGCACTCCAGCCCGATGATCTCGGACTCGCCGGGCGGCGGCGGGTAGAAGCCCTGCCGCTGCAGCAGGTCCGCGCGGTTCACCGCGGTGGCGACCACGTCGATCGCCACCTCACCGGGACCGGGCGGCGGCGGGTCCGCCACCTGCGACCAGGACATGACCTCGGGGCCGCCGGGGCCCGACACCGTCACCGCATACACGCGGACCACGCTACGACGCCGCGCCGCCACCCGCGCGCACCGCGGGACGCACGGGCGCCCGCCAGCGGCCACCGCCACCCGAAGCGGCGCGGGACGGTGTGTCCCGCGCCGGCCCCGTCACACCGGCTCGGGTTCCGGCTCCGCTGGAGCGTCCGGCGCCGGTTCGGTGAACGGCGAGGGTTCGTGCGGGGCGGGCGGCAGGTCGGGGGTGTCGGGCAGCAGCGGGCCGGGGTCGTCGGGAATGGGGGCGTCCGGGTCGAGAGGTGGCGGCGGATAGCCCGGGCGATGCGGGCGCACCCCACCGCGGGACGCCGCCGAGCGCCCCGGCCAGCTGGTTGTCGTGAACGGGCTGGACATAGGACCCGCCGTACCCGGCGGACGGAGCCGCGGAAACATCGTCCCAGCATCGCACGCCCGGCGCCGGAGCACGCAGGGACCAGGCCGACCACTGGCGGCAACCACCGGCCCACGCCACACCAGCCCATGGCCACCACTGTGGCGACATACACACAATGACATCCATGCATGGACAACAATGCCTGCTGATTTCCTACGGAAGTCGACGGGATGACGGCCCCATCGTGCCGCGACCCGGGTCGACCAGTGTCCCAGGCGCCTGACCTGGCGGTTCATCGTCGGCGGGGCCGACGGACGCCCACCCGGGAACCGTGTCACGGGATTCGAGGCCTCCGGGGCGTATCGCCGTATTAACGAGAAAGCCATCGATCACCACCGAAGAGCCACTCCCGAGACGGGCCCGAACCGCTAGCGTCAGATGTACATCACCCTGCACACATGCCTCTCAGCAAGCAGCAGCAGACGACCACAGCATCGGCTGTCTGGCCGGCCCCGGGGATGCGCCGGCCAGGACGGGCCCGGGGAGCGTGCCAGTGGAAGCGGTCGCGACCGACGACGAGCACGAACATCCCCCCAACCAGGCGGAGTTCCGTGCCTTCTTCGAGTCCCACCATCGCGAGCTGAGTCGCTTCGCCTACCTGCTCACGGGCGACCGTGACGCCGCGGACGACATCACGGCGGACGCCCTGACCGCCGCCTGGTCCCACTGGGACCGGGTGCGCTCGGCGGACCTGCCGCTGGCCTACGTGCGCCGGATCGTGGCGAACCTCGCCGCGGACCGGGTGCGCAGGGCCGTGCGGGAGCGCCGGGGCCTTGCCGCCCTCGGTCAGCGGGCGGAGCGCTCGGCGCCGGTACCGGATGTCCCCGCCGTCGTGGACCTGCGCACGGCGCTCATGATGCTGCCGCCCGGCAAGCGGGCCTGCGTGGTGCTTCGGTACGCCTTTGACCTGTCGGAGGGGGAGACGGCTCGCACGCTGGGCATCTCGGTGGGGACCGTGAAGAGCCAGACCGCCCGGGGGGTCGCCGACCTCGAGCGCATCCTGCAGGGCGGCGAGCGGCCGCCAGCCGACACGAGAGCACCGGAGGTGACGCCCCGCATGGCAGCCGGCCACAGCGGTGCCGCGCGCGGCGGCGCCGGCCGATCCGGGGCGTCGCGGGCCGCCGGGCCGCGCTCCGGCGCGCGCCGGTCCGGTCGCCAGCGCGGCGGCGGGTCCGGAGAACCGGCTGGCCCCGGCCTGTCCACCTGCGCGCAGGTGCGGGCGGCTGATCCGATCCCCGGCCAGGAGACAGCCGTGGGGCAGGCGCCGTCCGCCGACGCCGAGACCGGATTCGGAACCGGCCTCGAGACCGCGGTGGACCCCGGCCCGGACCGCTTCGCGTGGTCCGATCCGCGGCCATGGGCATGGTGGCGGGTCGGCGAGGCATAGATGGCATCGGGTACGTCGGAGCACGAGGGGTCCGGCAACCTCCCCGCGGACGCCAGCCCTCGCCCGGCCGGCACCGGTCCCCTCCCCGGGTCGTGGCCCGAGGGCGGACAGGCGCTGCCCGCAGGCGGCACCGCCGGCGGCGAGGACCCGGACCGGGCCGGTCTGACGGGTGCTCGCCCGCACGAGGGCACCCGCGGCCCTGCAGCGACCCGGGCAGGCGGGGGTACCCGGGGTGGCCGGGGTAGCCGGGGAGTGCGGGGTGGTCGTCGGGGCCGCACGTTGCTGGGAACCGGGCGGGGCGGCCCGCAGTGGGCGAGCGGCGCGTTTCCCGACGAGCTGCGCGGGCTGCTGGGCACCGAGATGAGCCGGCATCAGCCCGACTCCGAGCGGATCCGCCGCCGGTTCGCCGCCGCCGCCTCGGCCACGGGCCCCCGCCGCGGCCCCCTCCCCCTCGGCGGCCCCCTCCCCCTCGGCGGGCCCCTCCCCCTCGGCGGGCCGTTCGACCTCGACGTGCTCTTCCGGCCGATCGACCTCGACGACCCGGATGATCAGACAGTCGCGACCGACGCCGGCCCGGCGGGCGACGCCCTCGCGCCGGATGCCGACCTGGCCACCGTCGCCGGCGGGCATGCGCCGTGGGCCAGCCGGGCACCGGCCGCGAACACGGGCACGCACACCCACGCGGACGCGGACGCGGACGCGGAACAGCACACAGACACGGACACACGCACGGACGCCTACCCGGACATCGGCACCGGCGCTCACCCGGACACCGGCGCACCGGGCGCACCGCCTGGCGCGGCGGACCCGGGCGACGGGACGGACCCACGCTCGCGGACGGCTCCGCTGCCGCTGTACGGCGCCGCGGGCCCGGGCGGCGGTCACCGGCCGCCGGGCCGCCGGGGACGCCGCACGCGACATGCCGGCCCGGGAGTGGGCGGGCGGGTAGGCGGATCCGGGCGACGGGCAGCCGGGCGACGGGCGGCCGGGCGACGGGCGGCCGGGCGACGGGCGGCCGGACGGCGGACGGTGACCCGGCGGGCCGGGACGCTGGTCGGCGCGGTCGTCGCGGTGCTGAGCCTCACGATGGTGGCGGCGCTGGCGATGTTCGGGATGCCGGGGCATGACTCACCGGACCCGTCGACGACCACGGTGACGGCACCGCCGCATCCGTCCACGGCGCCGTGGGCGACGGGCAGCGCGTCCAGTGCGCCCTCACGCCAGCCCGAGCTGCCCGGCCCGACGCCGGGGGGCTACGGCCGCGGTCGCACCGCGCCGGTCAGGACGTCCGGGGCGACGGCGGCAGCGGGCGATCCGCCGACCGACGCCGGCCACGCGCCGCGGCCGAACGCGGTGCCACCCGCACCGGACACGGGCGGCGCGGTCGCGCGGGCACCCGGCGCGGGCACGACGGGCAGCACCGGCATCTACTCCAGCGCCACCGAGGCGCTCCCCGCCGGCTCGCGCGTCCAGATCCCCACCGGCGCCGTGGACTGGCTGGTGTTCGGGAACGGCTGGGGCGGGGTCAGCAACCACCGCGCGGGGGTGCCCTTCCCGCTGCTCGTCCCCACCGTCTCCGGCACGCCGACCCCCTCGTCGCCGGGCGTCGCCTGGACGGACGGCACTCCGTCGCTCGCCGGCTCCGCGCAGACGGACAGCCTGGCGGTGCAGGGCACCGCGCAGCTGACGACCTTCGTCACCCGGACCCGTCAGCTGGACGTGTACCTGAGCTCGTCCACCGGGCAGGTTCGGATCACGATCGCGTCGATCGTGGACACCCGGACTTTCACGGTCACGCTGCCGGCGGCGCCGGCGGGCGCCGCGACGGACGCGCGGATCACCCTGACCCTGCCGGGGCAGATCGCCGCCACCAGGGTGTCGATCTCCGCCGACGGCGCCCCCTGGACGCTCGCGGCCGCCGTCCTGCGCTGACCCTCTCGGGGCGGCCCCACGCCCGCGGCCCCATCGGGGGCCGGTGCCACCTCCACGGGCAACGGACCCCACACATCTTCAACGCATCAACTACCCCGTTTGGGTGATCGAACGACGGATCATCAGAGATCGCAAAAAAAACTCGCCCGTCGGCGACAACCAAACGCACCTGCGGGACGACCTACCCTGTGAACGCCATTCCGGCCCCCGCGCCAGGAGGTCCGGCGGCGTTCCGGCCCGAACGTCCGACTAACCCCCCCCAGCCGGGCGGCGGGGCCGCGCGGTATCGGGGCTGGCCGGTCCGGCCAAGGCCGGCCAGCCCCCTCGCATCCCCCATCCGCCGACGCCGGCGAGGGCGCTGATCAGAGGTCGCGTTCCACCCGACTTCCCGCCGCCGACGGTGTCACCGAGGTGCCGGTGCACCCGCACGCGGGCCGGTGTCCGATGTGACGCTGGCACCAGGGCCCACCCGCCGGCCCCCGCCAGGCGGAACCCGCGGGGTAGCGTCGACGGTGTGCGTCGGCTGTTGTTGGCACCTTCCTGGATCGCGCGGCACCTGCTCGCGCTCGGTCTGGTCGCCCTGTTCATCCGGATGGGCATCTGGCAGCTGTCCAAGGGCGAGTCGGCCCAGGGCACGCTGCAGAACCTCTTCTACGGCGTCGAGTGGCCGATCTTCGCGGCCTTCGTCCTGTACTGGTGGTTCAAGATGATGAAGGAGGAGCTCTCCCCCACGGACGACGGCGGTCCCCAGTGGGGGGCGAACGGGCGGATCGCCCCGGAGACGGCCTGGCGGCCGGAACTCGGCGGCCCGCTGATGCTCACCGCGGGCGAGTCGAGCGAGCCGGACGAGGAGGTCGACGCCTACAACCGCTACCTCGCCGCGTTGTACGAACGGGACGCGCTGCGCGAGATGACGCCGCGGGCGAGCCCCGGGCAGCTCGAGGGCGCGCGGCATGCCGTCGTCGCCGGCGACCCGGCCGACGCCCGCCCGCGGATCGAGAAGGCCGACACCCCGAAACAGATCAACGGAGCCCGCCGATGACGGCTTTTCCCGCCCCCTCCCACCCGTCCGGCGCGCGGTCCAGCGCGCCGGCGATCCGCTCGGCCCTGCTGCGCTACCGGGTCATCGCCTACGTCGTCGGGGTCGGCCTGATCCTGCTGGTCTGCATCGGAATGCCGCTGAAGTACGCCGGTGGCCAGGACGTGGTCGTCGCCGCGGTCGGGCCGATCCACGGCGTGCTGTACATCGGGTATCTGCTGTGCACCTACGATCTGGCGACCCGGTGTCGCATTCCGCTGCCGAAGGCGGTTCTGATCATGCTCGCGGGCACGATCCCCTTCCTGTCCTTCGTCGCCGAGCGGTGGGTCACCGGCAGGGTGCGCGGCCAGCTGGCCGGCGCCCAGGGCGCGGTCGCCAGCCGTCCCGGGGCCGCGACGGGCACGGCGGGCGCCACCGAGGCCCCCGCGCGCTGAGCGTCCCCGCCTCAGGCCCAGCCGAACCGTTGGGTCGCCGCGGTCGCGCTCTGGGGACGCACCGCCGCCAGGCTCGGCCGACGCCGGGGCACCGGTACCGCGACCGTGATCACCTCACCGCGCCCCAACCACCGGGGGCGGGCACGCCGGCCCGGGACCACCGGGCCGGCGGACAGGACCTGGTCGACCTCGGTGCCGAAGGCGAACACCCGGCCGTCGGACCAGGTGATCAGCTCGGTCCGCGACCCGCCCGGGCGGGCCAGGACCAGCCGTGACCGCACCGGCTCCCAGACCACGGTGACAGCCCGCGCGGCCGAGCCCAGCAGCGCCCGCCGGCCTCCGGCCCGGTAGGCGGCGGCGGTCGCCGCCGCGGCCGCCGACAGGGACGGCCCCCGGCGGGGGCCAGCCGACCAGGACGCGAGATCCGCGATGACGACAAGCCCGGCGTCGTCCACGGCGATCGGTGGGGTGGGGTCGGCATCCGGCTCGGCGGCGGTGACCGCGCCGAACACCCCGTCGATGTGCACCCCGCGCGCGGCCGGCAGCCCGTGGGCGGACGCGGCCAGCATGGCGGTCAGCGCCGCCCGCCGCACATCGAACCCGTCCAACCGGACCAGCCCGCAGACCGTCATCGGCCCCTCCGTCCCGAGTGCCCGCCCGCCATGGACGCGGCATCCGCGGTCGCCGCACGGAGGTGCCATGGTCGTCCGCCGCAGATGCCTGCGCGCCGGAACGTAACAGCTTCCCGGCCGCATCACCTCGCCGTCGCACGGAATCGGGGGCTTGGAACCGTGAACACACCGCACGCGTCGTTTCCACCGTCAGGAGGAATCGGAGAGGGTCGGGCGCCGCCGGCCCGGCGGGTACGTGTCAGGCCACTCCCGCGCCGGACGGTTCGGAATCCCGCCGGGCCCGGCGGGCGGCGATGACGGGACGCGCCGGGCATTCGACGAGATGCTCGTCGAAGCCCTCGACCGAGGGCCAGGACTGATGGCACGAACGGCAGTGCGCCGTGGCCGGATCGGTCCACGTCGCGTCACAACCCGCGCAACTGGCCGTAACCGGAATGCGGGCGGCGGCCTCGGGCTGCCGGCGGCGGGGCACCTGGATCGGCAACGCCGCCTGCCGACCAGACTGATCCGTATCAGAGTGAAGGGTCACGGAAATCGCGCGGGGACGCCGGGCAGCGGACACGGCGGCCGGGATCGCGCGTGGGGATGTCGACCGGCGGGGAGGCACCCGGTCATCCTGTCGCAGACCTGCACAAGCGTCACGCAACCGGCCGTCGAGTCTTCAGGGTGTTTGTCGAGGACGGACGCTCCGGGGGCAGTCATGTCGGGGCGATTCCACCTGTTCCGGGCGAGCCGCGCAACCTTTCGCGTGATCGGCGCCCGGGCATCACCGCGGCCACCCACGAAACACGGCCCGCCCAATGTGCCGACATCCGGCCACTGTGGGGCGAACAGCGACACGACCCGAACCACCCACGCTGGCTACGGTCATACGTATGACGGACACCGCCGCCGCCGACCGCCCGCGCCCGCCGATGGACGGGGGTGCCCATCCGGGCGTCGGTCCGCTGCTGCGCGCGTGGCGGCGACGACGACGGCTTAGCCAGCTTGAGCTAGCACTTCGGGCGGACAGTTCCGCCCGGCACATCAGTTTCGTGGAGACCGGGCGGTCGACGCCGAGCCGGGCGATGATCCTGCGGCTGGCCGAACACCTCGACGTGCCGGTACGGGAACGCAACGACCTGCTCGTGGCGGCGGGTTACGCGCCGACCTTCCGGGAAACGCCGCTGGCGGACCCGGCAATGGCCGCGGTCCGCGACGGGCTCACCCGGCTGCTCGCGGCCAGCGAGCCGAACCCGACGCTGGTCCTGCATGGCACCTTTGACGTGGCGATGACCAATCGCGCGGCCGACGCGCTACTCGCCGGTATTCCCACGGAACTACTCCGGCCGCCGGTGAACGTGATGCGCGTGGCGCTGCATCCGCAGGGGCTCGCGCCGCGGATCGTGAACCTGGCGGAATGGCGGGAGCACCTGCTGGAGAGAATGCGGCGGAGCATGCTGACGCGGGATTCACCCGCCCTGCGCGCGCTCTACGAGGAAGTCGTCGCCTATCCCCGCCCGCACTCCGCCCCGAAAGACGATCAGCATCCCAATGGTCCGGCCCGCGCCGGCGGCGACCTCCACCGGCCGCCGGCTCTGGCTCTGGCTCTGCCGATGCATCTCCTCGTCGGCGGTCAGGTGCTCTCGCTGATCTCGACGATGACGACGTTCAACACCCCGCTGGACGTCACCGTCTCCGAGCTGGCCGTCGAGACGTTTCTGCCCGCCGACCCGCCGACCGCCCAGGCCCTCGCCGATCTCGCGGCGGTCGGTGGGGGCGGAGGGCGTGGGATTCGAACCCACGAGAAGGTGTAACCCCTCTAGCGGTTTTCAAGACCGCCGCCATCGGCCACTAGGCGAGCCCTCCCCACCCACGGACCACGCCCGGCACCCCTGATCGCCGATCGGGGGGTTCCGCGCGCGGGCCGTATCACCGCCGTCTCCGGCTGGCCGCCTCCCAGTATCGCAGCTGGCGGCGCGGTACCGGCGTGGGACGTCACCCATGGCAGGGACCGGTCGGAAAGTGGTCAATGGTCGCCGACACGCGCCGGGCGGGGCCAGGCGTAGTCGTTCAGCCGCTCGCACGCGATGTTGAAGCGGCCGAGGATCTCGGCCAGGCTCCGGCGGTCCTCGTCGCTCCAGTCCGCGAGGATCGTCGCCAGGCTCCCGACGACAACGCCGCGGTCGTCGTGTAGGCGGCGCAGGCCGTCCGGCGTGATCGCCAGCTTGCGGGCCACCCCGCCGTCCGGATCGGGAATGCGCTCGACGAGGCCCGCCTGCAGCATCGCGGCCGTCTGCCGGTTGACGGTGGAGACGTCCAGGGCGAACGCGTCGGCCAGCTGGCCGATGCTCATCGGGCCCTCCACCTCGATCCGGCTGAGCAGCAGGTAGGCCGAGCGGTCGAGAGTGCGCCCGCTGCGCTTGTAGGTCGACGATGGCAGGACGTGATGGCGGGCCAGCAGCATCAGCTCGCGCTCGACGTCCTGTAGATCCTCGGGCACGACTGCCTCCGCCACGCCTGGGGCTCCCACGCCCGCGTCTGATGGTGAGCTACGTCCCAGAGTATGCGCAACCCGCACGCATATGCACCCCCCACATAGCATGCATGATGCACATCCGATCGCCGCCGTGGCCACCGGCGATCACTCGTCCTCGTCGCGCACCCCGCCCTGCCGGTGCACCCCGCCGGCGCTTCCGGAGGCCTTCATGTCACACGCGTCCGCCGAGCCTCGTGATCGACGCAGGGCCGCCACCGCGACCGGACCGATCATCGGGGCCCTGGCGGTGGCCGGCATCGTGGTCTCGATCATGCAGACGCTCGTGGTGCCGCTCGTCGCCGACCTGCCGGAGCTGCTGGACGCCTCGGCCTCGAACACCGCCTGGGTGGTGACCGCGGCCCTGCTCGGTGCCGCGGTGTCGACGCCGATCCTCGGCCGGCTGGGCGACATGTACGGCAAGAAGCGCATGATGCTGATCAGCCTCGGCATCCTCACGATCGGGTCGGTCCTGGGCGCGCTCACCAGCTCGCTGCTGGTCGTGATCGCCGCCCGGACGCTGCAGGGCCTGTCCCTCGGCCTGGTCCCGCTGGGCATCAGCGTGATGCGCGACGAGCTGCCGCCGGAGAAGCTGGGCTCCGCGCTCGGGCTGATGAGCTCCTCGCTCGGCATCGGCGGCGCGCTCGGCGTTCCGCTCGCCGCCGTCATCGCTCAGCAGTTCAACTGGCACGTGCTGTTCTGGGGGGCGGCCGGACTGGGTCTGCTGACGCTGGCGCTGGTCTGGCGGGTGATTCCGGAGTCGCCGGTGCGCGACACGGGCCACGGCCGCTTCGACTTCGTCGGCGCGGCAGGACTGTCCATCGGCGTCCTGGCGCTGCTGCTGGTCATCTCCAAGGGCAGCGACTGGGGCTGGCTCACCGGCCGGACGCTGGGGGTCGCGGCCGTCGGCGTCGTCGTCCTCGCCGCCTGGGGCGCCTGGGAGCTCCGCTCGCCGAGTCCCCTGGTCGACCTGCGGATCAGCGCCCGCCGGCAGGTGCTGATGACCAACCTGACGTCGGTCGCGATCGGTTTTGCGATGTACGGCGTGTCGCTGGTGATCCCGCAGCTGATGCAGGCGCCGACGGGCACGGGCTACGGCTTCGGTCAGTCGATGGTCGTCGCCGGGCTGTGCTTCGCGCCGTTCGGCGTCGTGATGATGCTGGCCTCGCCGTTCACCGCCCGCGTCTCCAGCGCCTTCGGGCCGAAGACCAGTCTGATGCTCGGCGCGCTGACGATCGGGGTCAGCTACGGGCTCGGCGTGGTCCTCATCCATCACATCTGGCAGATCATCCTCGTGTCGTCGCTGGTCGGGCTGGGGATCGCACTGGCCTACTCGGCGATGCCGGCGCTGATCATGTCGGCGGTGCCGCCGACCGAGACGGCCGCGGCGAACGGGCTGAACACCCTTATGCGCTCGATCGGCACCTCCTCCTCGGCGGCGGTGGTCGGCGTCGTGCTCGCCCACATGACCACGACCTACCAGGGCAGCGCGGTGCCCTCCCTGGCAGGCTTCAAGACGACGTTCATCATCGGCGCGGCCGCGGCCGCGGTGGCGCTCGTGCTCGCCGCGTTCATCCCCGGCCGGCGGGCGTCGGCGCCGGTCGTCATCCCGCCGCAGCGGGACACGGCCCTCACCTCGGCGGAGAACACCGCCCCGGCGGACGCCGTCTCGCCCTGATCGGACCCGACACCTCCACCCACCCACCCGCCGGGGCCGGGGCGGGGTCCGGCCGCCGGCCGGTGTGACCGCTCAACCCACCGGGCATCCAGCCTGGGTGAGCGGCACACCGGACGACCAGCCCCGCACGCGGGACCGGACCCACCCCGAGCTCGACGACGCGACCGTCGACGCCGTTGGGCGGCTCAGCGAGGCACTGGAGTGGGTCGAGCGCGCTCGCGGCGCGCTCTACGAGTTCCACCAGCTGTCCGGGCGGGCCGACCTCACCCTCAGCGCGGCGATCGGCGGGCTGGAGGACGCGGGCCACGCCCGGACCGCGGCGATGGTCCGCGGCCGGCTGCACGGGCGCAACGTGCTGGACGGCCGCTGGACCTTCCAGATCGTCGAGGAGTACGACGAGCTGTACTACCGGCCCTTCGCCGAGGTGGACGAGGAGGTCCGGCGGCGCCTCACCGGGGGCGAACGCCACGTGCACGAGGCCCGGATGAAGGCCGGTGAGCGGGCCAGGGCCGGCCGCGACCTGTGGGGCCGGGGCGCCTGACCGTCCACGGCCAGGGCCCGCACGGCGTCGCCGAGACGTCCCCGCAGCTCCCGCAGGACGGCCAGGTGCTCGGTCCGCTCGACGACGTCGAGGGCGGCGACGGCCGCGTCCGGATCGCCCGCGGCGCACGCGGCCCGGATCCACGCCAGCGCGCAGTGCCGCGCCGCGGCCAGGTCCCCGGCGTCGGCGGGGAGCGCACCCGCGGGGGCCCGTCGAAGTCGACGAAGACCAGCAGCACGAACGCGCCGAACCAGGCGAACAGGCCTAGCAGCAGCCGGCCGAACAGGTGATATCCGACGGCCAGCACCGCGGGCGCGACGATCGCGGCCCGGGTGGCGCTGCGCGGCAGGTACGGGTTGAGCGCGGCGATGTGCCCGCCAGCCGCCCACCGCGGGGCGCGGGCGAGCCGCGCGGCGGTGGGTCAGGCGTCGCGCCGCTTCGCGAGGAAGCCGGCGACGACGAACAGGCCCACGCAGACCGCGGCGAAGTACACCAGCGATCCCCACGGCCCGAACGGCATGCCCGTGATCACGGCTGGCCCGTCGCTGGTCTCCGGCTGACCGGCGACGATGAAGTTGTTACCGACGGTGAAGGGCAGCCAGTGCTGGATGTTGTCGCCGATCGTCGGGATCGAGGGCAGCAGGTTCTCCAGCAGGAGCAGGTAGACGAGCTCGATCACGATCGCGCCGGCCGACTGCCGGACGATCAGGCCGACGGCGACGGCGAGGACCGCGGACAGCAGGTAGATCAGCCCGACGCCGAACACGTTGCGGTACTCCTGCGCGGTGTCGATCGCCAACGGCGCGTCCGGCTTGATGGCCTTGGCGACCGCCCACGACCCGACCGCGGTGATCTCGCCGACGATCCCCGCCACCAGCCCGACGACCGTGACCTTCGCGAGCAGCGCGGGGGTCCGGCGGGGCACCGCGAGGAACGTCGACCGGATCGTGCTGAACCTGTACTCGGTGGTGACGGCCAGCGTCGCCATCACCATCATCACCACGAGCCCGAAGTTGTAGGCGAACTGTGTGACGCTCGGCGTGAGGTCGTTGAGGTCCCGGGACTTGGTCGTCGCCGCGAAGACCGACGTGAGCCCCACGGTGAGAGCGGTCGCGAGAATCATGCACCACCACGGGGAGCGGGTGGAGAACAGCTTGATCCGTTCCACGGTGAGCAGCGTCATCGGGTGGTGCCTCCCTGCGTCGCCGGGTCGGTCTGGCCCGCGCCCGCCGGCGCCGCGAAGGGGCCCTCGCCCGGCTGGGCCGGCGCGCCCTGGGCCGGCGGCCGCACGGCGCCCGGGGTCCCGAGGCCGCCCGACTGGTACTCCACGTCACCTCCGGTCAGCTGGATGAACGCCTGCTCCAGCGACCCGCGCTGGGCGGACAGCTCGTGCAGCACCAGGCCGACCCGGCCGACAAGCTCGCCCACCTGCTCTGTCGTGCTGTTCGTGACCAGCAGCGCCGCCGGCCCGTCGTCCCCGGCCGGCAGGTCGCGTACGGCCAGACCCTGGCTGGTGAGCACGCCGTGCAGCCGCTGCATCTCCGGCCCACGGACCCGCACCGACGACTCGGACGCGTTGTCGATGAACTCCCGGGTGCTGGTCTGCGCGATGAGCCGGCCCCGGCCGATGACGACGAGGTCCTGCGCGGTCAGCGCCATCTCGGAGAGCAGATGGCTGGAGACGAACACGGTGCGCCCCTCGCCCGCGAGGCGCTGCATGAACTGCCGGATCCAGAGGATCCCCTCCGGGTCGAGACCGTTGACAGGTTCGTCGAACAGCAGCACCGTGGGGTCGCCGAGCAGCGCGGTGGCGATGCCGAGCCGCTGCGACATGCCGAGCGAGAACCCGCCGGCCCGCTTGCCCGCCACCCCGGTGAGCCCGACGATCTCCAGCACCTCGTCGACCCGCCTGGGCGGGATCCGGTTGGACGCGGCGATCCAGCGCAGGTGCGACCGGGCGGAACGGTTGGGATGCACCCACTTCGCGTCCAGCAGCGCGCCGACCTGCCGCAGCGGGTGGCGCAGCTCGGCGTACCGCTGGCCGTTGATCCGTACCGTGCCGGCGCTCGGGCTGTCCAGCCCCAGGATCATCCGCATGGTCGTGGACTTTCCGGCGCCGTTCGGCCCCAGGAATCCCGTTACCCTGCCGGGCTGCACCGTGAAGGACAGGTCGTTGACGGCGACCGTACGTCCATAACGCTTGGTGAGCCCTTGTGCCTCGATCATTCGCCTCCTTTCGACATACGTCCCTGTATGCACGCGGACGACCGGGTCCCTGCGAAAGCCAGTTCACGTCCGGGTCTCTTACCAGTAACCCGACGGACGTCCATCCGACCTTCCGCCCGCGCGACGCGGATCCCGCGCTCCACCACGCCGACGGCAACTCCCGGCGGCGGCCGGTACAACGCGTGAAACGGCATGGCCACGCATCCCCCACGAACCGCTCCGCCGGGGTTCATCGTCACGGATCCCCCACCCGGCAGGCCAGCCCCACGGCCGGCAGGACCATGTCGTCCTGGCGACAGCCAACCACCGCCCGCGCCGGCCGACCATCGGGCCAGCCCCCGGAATCAGCCGGGTGCCACCCGGCGGATATTCACAACACCCGCCGCCCGGAGAGTATCTCCTCGGCCAGTTCGGATACCCGACGGCGCTCCCCGCGCGCGATCCGGCGCAGTTTCTCGAAGGCGGTTATCGGGTCGGTGCGCATCGTCGCCATGAGATAGCCGACCGCCCGCTCGATGGGCACCCGGTAGTCCAGCGCGTACTGCAGCTGGCGGGCGAGACGGTCGTTGCGGTCCGCGACCAGACCGACCAGCAGCAGATTCTCCAGCACGGCGCCGAAATGAACCATCGCGTCCCGTTCGCTGTCGGTCCACACCCGCGGCCGGTCGTCGGCGACGTTCAGCGTGCCGATCGGCCCGCCGCCGAGACGCACCGGCACGCCGAGGACCGCGCGCACTCCTCCCCGGGCAAGGATCGGCGTGACCCGCGGCCATCGCTCGTCGGCGGCGATGTCGTTCGAGACGACCACCTCGTCGATGATGAACGACTCGACGCACGGGCCCTCGCCGTACTCCTCCTGGGCGCGCTCAAGCAGAGCTCCCCTGCTGTCGGAGGCGGCGATGCTGCGCAGCGCGCGGTCCGCGTCGACCAGCAGCATGCCCGCGCCGGCCAGCCCGAAGATCTCGGTGACGGCCCGGACCACCTCGCCGACCAGCCTGCCGAGCTCGATCTCGCTGGGCGCCAGGTGATGCAGCCTGGTCAGGCTCGCGTCCAGCTTCGCCCTGTCGATCTCCACGATGCCGCTCCCGCCGTGCCGCCCGTCAACCCGCGCCCGCCGCCCCTCCGCGCTCACATCCCATCCGACCGAACGCCGCCGCCGGACGCCAGCGGGACGCCAGCCGGACGCGGAGCGGCTAGGCCCGGGCACCGCCCGTGCCGGTATCGCCCGACTCCGAACGCTCCGGCCCCGGGCCGGCTTCGACACCCTCAGCCGGCGCCGGGCCGGCGTCGACGCCCGCGGGCCGGCGCGACCAACGGCGACGGCGAACCCCGACGTCCACCTGGCGGCGCACGGTCCCCTCGAGCGCCGCCGACCGCTCGGCCTCGATCGAAGAGCTGATCATAGAAAGCAGGCGGGCCCGCTCATCCGTACTCATCCCCACCATCAGGCTCGCGACCAGCTCCGCATCGCCATCGATGGCGACGGCCGCAGCCTCGGTCGGCATCGGCGGGAGCGGCGCGCTGGCGCCGTCCCGGGTAGCGGGAATCGTCGCGGCAGGCTCGTCAGTACTGTCTGCGGGCATGCGTCACTCTCCGTGACTCGGCCGCAGACACAGGGCAGGCGAATTGATCGGTTGCCGCCCAGATTACCGCACCCGGGCAGGCCCGGTGGGTCCGTCGTCAGCCGTTGATCGCTTCGGCGAGCAGCGCCCACTGAGCGCGCGGCAGCTCGCCCGGGGTGTCGGTGAGCACCTGCACGGCGACGTGGTCGGCCCCGGCCTCGTGATGCTCGGCGATGCGGGCGAGCACCGAGTCCAGGTCCCCCCAGGCGACGACGGCGTCGACGAGACGGTCCGAGCCCGCGCCAACGAGATCGTCGTCGGTGAACCCGAGCCGGCGCAGGTTGTTCGTGTAGTTCGGCAGCCCGAGGTAGATGGACAGGGACTGGCGGGCGATGGCGCGGGCACGCTCGGCGTCGGTCTCCAGCACGACCTTCAGTTCGGGGGCGAGCAGCGGGCCCGGCCCCATGATCTCGCGGGCCTGGCGGGTGTGCTCGGGGGTGACCAGGTACGGCAGGGCACCCGCCGTCCGCTCGGCGGCGATCCGCAGCACCCGCGGACCGAGCGCGGCGAGCACGTGGTCCTCGCGAGGCACGCCGAGCTCGTCGAGCGTGTCCAGATAGTCGAGCAGCACCCGCACCGGCTTCTCCCAGCGCCGGCCCGTCATCTTCTCGACCGGGTCGCGATGCCCGACGCCGAAGCCGAGCAGCAGCCGGTCGGGGTGCGCCTTGGCGAGCATCGCGTAGTGGTCGGCGACGATGTCCGCCTTCTCCGTCCAGATGTTCAGAATGCTCGTGCCGACCGCGAGCCCTTCAGTGCCATCCAGGATGGCCGCGGGGAGCTCCAGGTCCCCGCTCGCCGCACCGATCCACACCGTCGGGATACCCATCGCCGCCACCTCGACGGCGATCTCCGTCCGCGTCCGGACATCGGTCGGCCACTGCCGCTGAGCTGCCCAGAGCCCGATCCTGCCGACTTCAAGTACCACGACGAGCCCCTTCCGCGCAGGGAACTGCGACTGTCCGCATCAACACCCCATCACATTTG
The DNA here is from genome assembly GCF_059816245.1 of Frankia sp. RB5. NCBI lineage: Bacteria > Bacillati > Actinomycetota > Actinomycetes > Frankiales > Frankiaceae > Frankia > Frankia sp. RB5. The sequence continues at coordinate 108,489 of NZ_JCBATA010000017.1, read as the reverse complement.
CTACCCCGTGCACACGCCCACTATGTCCGCAGCTTTCGCCGACCCGGCACCTCGGGCCCGCCCGCGCGGCCACGCCGGGGAGCGCGCGGGCCATGGTCGTGCGGGCGGGGGCCACGCGGAGTGCGCGGTCAGGGGGTCGTGGCCGCCGGCACCTCCGGCACCGCGGTGGTCTGCGACTCGGCGGCCTGCGGACGCAGGTCCTCGAGGGAGAGCTGGTGTGTCGGCGGCTCGGGGAGCACGAGCCGGGAGGTCACCGTCAGATCGGCCGCCACGTGCAGCAGTTCACCGCTGTCCATGAGCCGCCAGCGGGGGTCCTCGTCCATCCGCTCGCTCTCCACCACCACGGCCGGCAGATCAAGCAGGTCGAGGGACCGTACCCGGATCTCGCTGAACGGGCTGGCGTGGTCGAGATGGCGCGCGTTGCGCCCGCCCGCGTCACGGCGCAGCACGTACAGGCTGTTCGTGTCCGGATACCGCAGCGCCCACAGCTCACGGCCGGTGATGAGGATCATGTTGATGGAGTAGAGCGGCAGGTTGCCCGCGACCCACCGGGCCGCGGCCGTGATCCCCGCGCCGACGTCCCCGCCACGGGCGGCGATCTCGCGGCTGACCAGCGCGAAGAACCGCTCGGAGTCGGTGTCGCCGAACACGTCGGAGCAGGCCGGGCCGAGCTCCGCGTCCAGGGTGCCCAGACCCTCGATCACGCCGTTGTGGGCGAAGATCCGACCGTTCCGGACAAAGGGATGGGTGTTGGCGTCGACGGCCCGCCCGGTCGAGGCATGCCGGACATGCGCCACGAAGGTCGACGACACCACCTCCTGGGACTCCCGGGCGAAGGCGGTGTCGGCCCGGCTGCGGATCGCCTGCCTGACCACGTGCGGGACGCCGTTGACGTCGAAGGCGCCGAGTCCCGCGCCGTCCGGCGTGCGCCGCTGCGCCGCCCGGGGACTGTCCGGCGCGTCGAGCAGCCAGAACGTGGCCTGGACGCGCGCCGGCCCACTGCTCATCGCGAACAGGTGACACATGGACGCCCTCCCTGACGATGTTGACGGATCCGTCGCCCGACCCGACAGGAGGTTACGTTCCGTAACCAGCCTGGCCTGCTCCGACCGGCCGCCCGGCCGCCCGGGCTCGACGCGGACGTTCCGTTCCGTCGCCCTGTTCCCGCCGATCTGTCGGCTACTCCCGCTCGGCCCGACATTTCTGGACAACGGCCCGGACCGACCCGGCGTCCAGACCGACTCTTCCCTTTCGTAATGTTTACCTGTTCACTCCGCCGGACACGATCACCACCATCGCGCCGCGAGTAGGTGCCGCAGCCTGCCCCCGCCCGTTCGGGCCAGGACGCGATGACCACCCGATGATGGCCTGATCCGGCTAACCCGGCCGAAATGTATGTTATCCGGACGTAATACTCCAAACCAGGTTCCCCTCCGCCATCACTGCACATCCCAACGGGACCCAGCCGTGGAGCAACGGAGGCGATCGGGGCCAGAACGGGCACCCACGGGCCGACAGCCGACAGGCGTCCAGAAGCTGAACATCGCAGACTCGATCGGGCCGTTCTTCACAAAACGGCGTTCGCGTTTCCTTAAGATTTGCCAGAGCGGTCGTGGGGACGGGTAACGTATCCCCACCATTACCCCCACATGTCGGCGATCGGGCGGTGGAACGGAGACGCGTGACTACTCCGACAGCGCGGTCCGCCGGCTTCCGAGGCCGCGAACTCCGGCGGTCCGGTTCGGCCGGTGTCTGCGGGGGCGTAGCGGTGCGTCACGTTCGGGTGGGCGGTTCGTCCGGCCATGACCGTCATACGGTCGCTCTCCGCATCAGGGCTGTTCCCACAGGTTGTCACTCCGTCGGCGTACCGTCCCGACGGACGACGCCCTCGCGGCGACGGTCCGTGAGCGCGGTCATGACCGTGAGGACGGCAGGCGGGCAGGAAAGGCACACAGGCTCGGCGCGCGGCACCGGACAGGCGGCCGCGGGGCGAGTCGGCGGGAGACGACAGGAGTGCCTTGGATGAGGTTTCACGACCAGGCACACGGGGGCCGGAGTCTCTGATGGTGGATTCGATGCGATCACTACACGCTCTGTGCATCGTGTTCCTCTGCGAGCAGTTTCCACCGGTGGTCTGGGACGGCGCGGGCAGCTACACCGCGACGCTCGCCATCGCGCTGGCGAAGCTCGGCCACGAGGTGCACGTGGTCTGCGCACAGGGTCACAAGGTCGTCGACTCGGTGCAGGACGGCGTACACGTCCACCGGCGCCCGCTGCTGCGGGTCCCGGTCAGCCGTGGGCTCGGGCCGGTGGGCACCCGCCTGCGCGGGCCGCTGTACCCACGGGATTCGATCAGTCTGCGGGCGAGCCTGCCGCTGTCATACACGTTCTGGATGCGCCGGCTGAACCTGCGCCCGGACGTCATCGAGACGCAGGACGGCGAGACACGCGGCCTCATCCAGGCCGTGTCGCACTCGCGGCCGCTCGCCATCCATCTGCACTGCCCGACGATGCTCACCGTCCGGCTGGCCGGCGCGCCGATCGGCCCGAAGGGCCGGCTCGCCGACCGTCTGGACCGCATGTCCGCCGACCTGGCGGATGTGGTGACCTCGCCGTCGCAGCTGCTCGTCGACACGCTGCGGGAACGCGGCTGGCTCGACGGACGGGCCGTCGAGGTCATCCCCAACCCGTTCGACGCGGTGCCGTGGCTCACCGTTCCCGACGTCTCCGGCACGACGCCGACCGTCGCCGCGATCGGCCGCCTGGAGGCCTACAAGGGCGTCGACGTGCTGCTCGACGCGTCGGCCCGGCTGCGCGCCGCCGGCGTCGAGCACCGGCTCGTGCTCGCCGGCCGCCCCGCCGGACTGATCAACGGGATGGCGGCCGGTACCTGGCTCGACCGCCGGGTCCGCGAACTCGGGCTCGACGTGGAGTTCACCGGCCACCTCTCCGGCGACCAGATCCGCGAGGTCTACCGCCGGGCCCGGGTCGTCGCGGTGCCGAGCCGCTTCGAGAGCTTCTCCATCGCGGCCGCCGAGGCGATGGCGGCCGGCCGGCCGGTGGTCACCACGACCCGCACCGGCGTGGCGCCGTTCGTCGAGCGCTGGGGCGCCGGCGCCGCGGTCCCGCCCGGGGACCCGGAGGCGCTGGCCGCCGCGCTCGCGCCGTACCTGCTCGATCCCGCCCGCGCTGCCGTCGTGGGCGCGCAGGGTCGCACCGGGGTGCGGGAGATCGACCCGATGACGATCGCCCGCCGCAAGGAGGACGCCTACCGGCGCGCCATCGTCCAGTTCGAGCAGGTCGGCGTCCGCCGGCGCGGGCGCTGGCGCGGTGTCCAGCCGCTGGCCCTGCCCGCGGCGGCGTCGCCGGGCAATGTGGCTGGGCCGGACGGCGCCACGGCGGCGGACCCGCAGGCGCCCGTCTCCCCCAGGTCCGGCCCGGCCGCGATCGTCGTGCCGACCACCACGCCGAACCTTCTTGCCGCCTCGGAGGCGGCCAGCCCCGCGGGCCCCGCGCCGCGCGGCGAGCAGCGGCGAACCGGCTGACACCGAAATCGCCGATATCAGGCCCGCTCACGCCGGCGCAGCGGCTCTGACCGGGTAGCGTCGATCTACCCGCTGGCGCCGGGTCGTGCCCGGCGCTCGATCGTCGCCCCGACCGGGCCGCTGGACCGCCACGGGCGGGGAAAGTCCAGGTGGCGAAGCGCGCCCGCCTGGACGTAGACCTCGTATCGACTCTGCAGGGTGGCCAGCAGCGGTCCCGTCACCGGAGTGCCGGCATCCTCGCCGGCCGCGCCCCCGGCCGACGGAGCTCCGCCCGGATCACCGGCGCCGACCTGGGTCACGTGCTCGGCGAGCGCGCGGCGCTGCCGCGTTCGCAGCCCCCGGGCGTCGACGAGCAGGGGACGCGCGTCGCCCAGCCGGCGGAACGGCTCGACGAGCAGCCGGCTCACCGACCTGTCCCGCGTTCCGTAGCCGCGGGTCCAGGGCCAGTGCGTCCACAGCCAGACCGTGTACTCCAGCACCTGGCCGGTGAACCCGGTGGCCGCGACGGCCCGGCGCGCCGCCTCGTGCGTCGCGTCATGATCCGGATGGCCCTCGCAGGACGTGGGCACCAGGATCTGCGCGGGCCCGCGCGCCCGGATGATCTCGGACAGCCGGCCGGCGATGGCATCGAGATGCTCGCCGAGCTCGGAGTCGGGGAAGCCGAGGAAGAGCACGTCCGTCTCGCCGACGCCGAGCGCCGCGCACGCCCGCCGCGTCTCGCCCGCCCGCACCTCGACCAGCTCGGCCGGCGGCAGCGTCACCGGCTCGGCCCTGGCACCGTCCGAGACGATCACGATGGTCACCGGCGTCCCGACGGCGCGCTTGCGCATCACCGCCACCGCGCAGCCCAGCGTCTCGTCGTCGGGATGCGGTGCCACCACCAGGCAGGACGACCGGGCCATGGCCGCGGTCAGGTCGGTGCCACGCCGGGTCCAGGCCCAGCGGAACGCCGAGCGGGCCAGCACCATCACCTCGGACTTCGCGGTCCGCGGATCGCGCCGCACCGACTGCCACGCCGTCGTCATCGTCACCGTGACCGCCTCCCCTCGACAGCTCGGGACCCTAGCGTCCCGCGTCTGCCCGACCGTGTCCGACACCCGGCCGAAACGGATCCCCGCATGCCAATCCCGGAATTCGTGCTGCCTGGCCGCAACGCGCCCACCGCGTGCCCCTTCAGCATGCCCGGTGGGACAGCGCTCCCCGGCCCCGGCCCCGATCACCACGCGCGGTGACATCACGCAGTTCACGCGCGGTGGGCAGGGCCTCGTACGCCCCCGGCCGTGCCACGGTGAGGGCCGCGGCGAGCAGCGCCGCACGGACCGCCTCGTCCGGCGGCTGGCCCGCGACCAGCCTCGCGGCGAACACCGCGGTGAACGCGTCGCCGGCGGCCGTGGTGTCCACGACCGCGGCGGGCGGCGCCGGATGATGGGTGCTCCGTTCGGCGGTGTGCAGGACGCATCCCCGGGCGCCGAGCGTGACGCAGACGGTCGGCACGCCGAGCCGGTCCGCGACCGCCGCGGCGAGCTGCAGGGCGGCGCCGGCCGCGGCCGGGTGCGCGCCGAGCAGGGCACGCGCCTCGGACTCGTTCGGCACGAGCACGTCCACCAGTTCCCAGGGCACCTCGTCGAGCAGGCCCGCGTCCCGTACGGTCGGCGCCGGGTCGACGATCACCCGGGCGTCGGCCTTCGCCGCCGCGGTCACGAGATCGGGCACCGCCCAGGGGAACTCGAACGTCACCAGAGCCGCGTCGACGTGGCCGCCGCTCGCGCCGACGGCGCGGGCAAGGTCATGACCGGTGCCCGCGAGCTCATCCGGCACCCGCCAGACCACCGCTTTCTCGCCGTCACCCCGGGTGTGCACAACGCAGACCGGGGTCGGCGCACCCGGGCGCACCGCCATCGCGGACACCTCGACGCCCTCGGTGACCAGCACCGACCGGATGGCCACGCCGACCGGGTCCCGCCCGACGGCCCCGACCGCGGCGACCTGGAGACCGAGCCGCGCCAGCGTGACGGCCTGGTTGAACGCCTTGCCCCCCGGCACCATCCGCATCGCGTCGGCCCGCAGGTACCGTCCCCAGGCCGGCAGATCCGCGGCCTCGATCAGACAGTCCAGCACGAACGCCCCCGCGACCACGAAGCGTGGCGGGAGGTCGCCCTCTCCGACACGCTCGGTACTCATCTCGCCCCGGGGCCGCTCCTCGATCGCGCATCCACCTCCGCCTGGCGCACCGTCACCCGGTCGCTCCGCCCTTCGAGTACCGTCACCAATCCACACAAAGCCTCATATAAGGACCCGTCATCGGCGACCAACCCGCTACGCACCCACCGTAGTCACCCCAAGATCGTTCGGAAGAGTTGCCTGTACCGGCCGGGACGCCATCGGCGGTCACGTGCAGGCATGGCAGGGGCCCGGGGCCCGGGCCCGGGGCCCGGCGGGCGTGAGGAGCTCCGCGCCACGAAGCGACTACACCGCGGCACCGACGATCGGTGCCTGCACCTCGGGCATCCGGGCCCTGTGCGGCGCGGCTTCACAAAGACCGCGCAGAAAGGCGCGTGGGCGCGTTGTGGGACTCGGGGTGACGTTCGTTCGTGCCCTCGTCCAGGCATGGTTGGCCCGTGGATGGCTCGCAGCCCGATCACGGCCGGCCGGAAAGACTTCGTCCTTGGCCAGAAAGCGTCCCCAGGCCAAGGACGGAAAGACTGGAGCGGGCGACGGGAATCGAACCCGCGTTGCAAGCTTGGGAAGTTGATCGCCCCCCGCCCTGACGCCCCACCCTCCCCGGTCGGCGCGTCCTGATGTGGCCCCGAGTGCCCCCGCGTCACCTCACCATCTGGCCCGTGGATGGCCCGGCCGGACCCTCGCGCCGCGCCCGTGCCAGACCTCGCCGGTCGACCACCAGTGCCGCACTGCCTACAGGAGACCGACGTGAAGCCTCCCACCCCGTCAACTTCCGCCCCCGTCGGGTCGCACCGGCCAAGTGCCCTTGGCGGCCCCCCAACCCTCCGGCAAGATGTCTTGGTGCCTGAAGGATCACCCGCCCTGACCGCCGACTGGTGGACGACGTCCGACGTTGCTGCTTACCTCGATGTTCGGGTGGGCACGGTGTCCTCCTACCGGACCCGTGGACAGATGCCGCCGCCGGACCAGACCATCGGCCGCACCCACATGTGGCGCCCCAAGACGATCACCGAATGGCACGACGCCCGCCCGCGCCCGGGGGTAGGCGGGCGGCCGATCGCCGACAGCGAGTCGCCGACCGCACCCCACGATCAGGGGCCTCTCGTGGTGACCGAGGGAATCGCCGAGTCGGAGTGGATCGTGCACGGGAAGCGTTCCCTGTACGAGAGCGAGTGGATCCGCCTCGGACTGGCAGACGTCGAGCTGCCCGACGGTCAGCGGTTCGAGCACCACATCGTGTGGATGCCTTCGGCGGCAATGACAGCCCTTCTGAACGACTCGCTGACTCACGTATTGCTCATGTGGCGGCACCGCTTCGTGCCCGACATCTGGAATTGGGAGATGCCAGGCGGACTCATTGACGAGGGTGAGCAGCCGTCGGAAACGGCGGCACGCGAGATCGAAGAGGAAACCGGCTATCGACCTCGAAAGCTGGAGCACCTGGTCACCTTTGAGCCGATGATCGGAATGCTGGAATGCCCGCATCACGTGTTCCTCGGTATCGGGGCGGAAAAGGTCGGAGAGCCGAGCGAGAAGACCGAAATGCAGCGGATGGAATGGGTTCCTCTGGCAGACATTCCAGACCTCATCAGGGACGGTCAGGTCCGCAACTCCGGTTCCTTGGTCGCCTTGCTGCACGTCCTCGCGCTCAGTGGGCCGACTGTTCGGGACCTGCGGACGTCAGGCGCCTGATCCTCCGCCGCTGACGAGTCGACGCCGTCTGTTGGGCGAGCGTCTCGGCCGTCCGCGCCTCGTCCCGAGCTTCGACGTACTGGCCCTGTACGGATAGGGCCAGGGCAAGATCGCAGTGGAGCCCCGCCGCAGCACGTGTGAACGTCGGGTCGAGGCGATCGAGGGCAGCGGCCAGGTCCTCGACCGCCTCGACCGCGCCGAGGCGGGCAAGGCAGTGCCCCCGCCATCTCGACAGATGAACTTCGTCGAGGAATACGAACGGTATCTTCTCACCGGCGTCATTACTCAGGCTTGCCGCCGCCTCGTCCAGACTTTCCCGCGTCGCCGCATCCCGCCCGGCAGCGGCGAGCGACTCAGCTTCAGCCGCACACAACCAAGCCCAGATCAGCGGGGACACTTTCCCCTGCGCCGCAGACTTTGCGGACTGCATTAGCGAAATTGCGTCCTCGTTGCGATTGGCGTCTAGCAGCACATAGCCCTGCTGTGCAGTAACGTGCGCAAGGATTGACGGGCTTTCGCTTTCCCGAGCGGCAGCTTTTGCCATTTCGTGAAGTTGCCATGCGCTTTCAAGCTCGCCTAGATCCAATGCCTGCCAACCGGCAAGGGCTGCCGCTTCTGCGGCGGCTGCACCGAGACCGGCGCGATGTGACCCGGGAATTGAGTGGCTGAACAGCTCTCGAATGTTCTCGGCATGACTATTGGCCTGGCCAAAAATCCGCTTCGCCCCGAGCCGACGGTCGAGCGTCCGGTATGACTCCGTCTGATCCTCAAGAAGATTGATCAGCTCGACGTCCACTGCGGCGGACGACTCCAGGCGCTCCGCCAGCGCCAACATGGTGTCCCCGGCCGGGATCTCCGTCCCGCCGCCGTTGCGGTCCGTTGAGACGGGAACTCCGAACACCGCCGACAGCAGCTCAGCGTAGAAGTCGGACGGCACGCGGTCCCCGGCGTTCCACTGGCGGATCATGCGCTGAAGGCTTGCCTCGCCAGGCAGACGCCTGTCACGCGCCGCTGCCGTCCGGCGTAGCTCATGGACCAAGCGGGCTCGGGACCACCCGCGCCCTTCACACAGGGTTCCGATGTCCTTGGCATGCATCGACATCATCCGGCACCTCTTGCGTTCCGTCGCGTATCCCTTACGAGAAGCTACATCAGCGGACTAGTCCGCCCGAGTCCGCCCGAGTCCTCTACCGGGAGCGCCCCTCCCCGGGCGACGATCGACAGGCGCCACCAGGACACACCCGGCGCGAAATCGATGCTTGACCGGTACAGCGTGAGTCTGTACTTTCGGAGCTGTAAGACCCCGGCGGGCGGCTACCCGCCGGGGTCGGTGCACCAAGTGCTCCCCCTGCTGAGAGGAACGAAAGATGCTGCTTGAGCGTACGTCCGAGGGTTCGATCGCGGACGCCGGTTCGGCGGTTCGGCCGTGGCCGGTGTTGGCCGGCGTCGATCATCAGGTGGCGGCGCTGCAGGTCGCTCTCGACCTGGTCCGCCGGGTCGGTGGCGCCGCGGGCCTGTACCTGATGACGCTCCCGCATCGGCGGTGGCTGGGCGTCCAGGTGACGGACTACCCCTCCGCCCTCGACGCGGATGAGGCCACCGAGGACCGGGCCAGGTTGGCGGGTATCCGCGCGGTCGCCGAGATCCTCGGCGCCCGGCCGTGCATCCGCCACGACGGGGAGGACTACATGTCGGTCGACCTCACCGAGGTCACCGGCATGGACCTCGACGGTGTCGAGGTCGACGTCTACACCCACCTGCACGACGACACGGTCCGCGCCGAGGCGCGGGCGCTGCTCGCCACCGCCGATGGCGGTGCGCGGTGAGCGGACGTCGCGGGATCCGGTCGGCGGGGGTCTCCCTGCCGGCCGGCCCGGCCGGGTCGCTGGCCGAGTTGCGGGGTCCGACGCGGGCGGAGTTGCGGGCGATCGACGCCGAGTGGCCGGCGATCGCGGCCAGTCTGGCCGAGGTCGACCTGCTGATCGCCGTCGCGACCGCTGGCGCTGCGCTGCCGGTGGGCCTGGCCGACGTCGACGTCCGGCCGCTGACGTTGGCCGCCGCCTAACCCTCTTCCTCCGTCTCGCCCTGCGCGGGTGGCGGTCACGGCCGCTGCCGCGCCTGAGGCGTCCGTTTCGTTGCTGTTCAGGAGTTTTGTGATGGGCAAGAACAGGATCTGCCCTCGTTGCGAGGGCACCGGCCGGCGGGGCGTCGAGCTGTGCCAGGCCTGCAACCCCTCCGGTGCGATCGGGGACCGCATCGTCGGCGCCGGTAAGCGTGCCGCCGACCGGCTCGCCGGCCGATCGATCCAGCTCACTCCCCACGGTCAGATCGAGAAGAGCCGTGGGCGGGTCACCGTGCGCCCGCTGCCCGGCGGGGTCGCCCCGCGGTCCGCCAGCGGACGTAACCCCGCGGCCTGCGACGAGTGCGGCCAGGTCGGGCAGACCTTGACGCTCAAGCGCCGGGGCGCGCTGTGCCCCACCTGCCGCTGACCCCCACCCAGCCCACACCCCTCGAAGGGAGGGAAATGATGATGTCCGATCAGCCGTCCGCCGTGCCGCTGGCCGAGCGGATGCGGACCCGCGCCGACCTGATCGCGTCGATGCGCGGTGAGGCCGCCCGGTCCGACGGGCAGGTCGGGATCGTGCTCGCCGGCGCCGCCGCCGGGCTCGGGTTCGTCGTGTCCACCGGCCAGCCCGCCGGCGCGCTGGCGCTGGTGTTGTGGTGGGCGGGTCTGGCCGCCGGGATCGGCGGGGTGCTGCTGCTCGGCACGTCGCTGTGCCCGGCGATCCCGCGCCGTCTGGCGGTGCCGGCCGCGGCCTGGCACGCCTGGCACGTCCGGGCCGCCGACCAGGCCGGTCTGCTCACCGACGTCCTGGACAACACTCCCCGGGCGTTGGCCGCCGCCGACCGGCAGACCGCCGCACTCGCCGGCATCGTCACCGCCAAGTGGCAGCGCAACCGCGACGGGCTGCGCCTGCTCGGCGTCGCCCTGGTGCTGCTCGCCGCCGCTGGAATCGCGGTGACGGCATGATCCGCCGGCAGGCCGTGGCGGCCCTGGACTGGACTGCCGAGTTCGGCCAGATGATCGCACTTCAGGTGGTGGGGTTCGGGCTGCTGACCCGCCTGTTCGGCCAGGCGGCATCCGGCCGGATCGGACAGCTCCTGTGGACCGCGGGCACGCCGGGGCACGCCGCCGTGCTGCTCGCGGGCGGGCTGTTGGCCCGTACCGCCACGGGAACGCTCGGCGTTCTCGTGGACCCCGAACCAGGCCAGTGGCCGACGGCCTGGTGGCACCGGTTGCGCGCCGTCGTCCACGAGACCGGGACAGTGGCGCTGCTCGCCGCCGCGGTCGTGCTCTTCGGCGGGGGGTGGCTGTCGTGAGCAGCTGGGCGGAGCAGCGCCGCGCGGACCGGGCGGCCGCCCGCGAACAGGACCGTCTCGACCTGGCCGCCGACCGGCAGGAAGCCCGTGCCGACGCGGCCGCCCGGGAAAAGACCCGCGCCGAGCGGCGGGAGAAGCGGGCGGCGTGGCGGGCCAAGCACAGGGTGGAACTGTTCATCTACCCGCTCGCCGCCGTCTCCGCGCTCATGGCGATACCGGCCATGGCCATGTACGGCTGGGACCTGTACGGCAACCCGACCGGCCTGGCGTTGCCGCTGCTGTCCGAGCTGGGCGTGTGGGCGTTCGCGATGGCCGTGCTGGAGTCCCGGCGGCGTCACCCCGACCGGCCGACCGTCATGCTCACCGCCGGCACCGTCCTGTTCGGCCTGGTCGCGTTCGGGATGAACCTCGCCCACGGCCTGAGCTCCGGCGGGGGTGCGGCCGCCGGGCCGGTGATGGCCGTCGTCTCCGTCGCCGGCGTCATCGCCCACCAGCTCGCGATCGCCAGCCCGCCCCGTAGCCGCGCCGAACGCGCCACCGCCCGTCTCACCCGCCGGGCCGACCGCCGCGTCGACCAGGCCCGGCGCGCCGCGATCCGCCGCGCCGCCGTCGTCCTGGACGCCGACGGCACCGCCCGGCTCGTCCACACCCCCGGCACCTACCAGACCCGCCGCCACCGGCTGACCCGCACCACCCAGCTGACCCCCACCGCCCTGCCCGTCCTCGACCCGTGGGACGCCGCCCTCGCCGACCTCGACATCGACGGCGGCCCCGCCGAACCCGCCCTCAACGCCGACCGGCTGGCCGACTCGACTACCACAGCCGACCAGCACGATCACGACGACACCACCCCCGCCGGAACCAGTGGGGTCGCGCTCGCCGACCCGCCGCCTCCCCTCGACCCGCCGCCGGCCCGCCGACGTCCCCAGGTCGATCCGCAGGCCCGCCGCAAACTCACCGCCCCCCAGGCGCTCGCCGCCGCCCGTCGGGTCGCGCGGAAGAACGGCCGGCCGGTCAGCGGCGAACAGATCCGCACCGCCCTCGGCATCGGCGCGAAAGCCGCCCGCGACCTACGCGACCAGGTCAACGCCGAGCTCTACCCCGACACCCCCTGAGGAGCCCCTGTGAAGGCCACCCCGCTCTGCCGCAGCGAGTTCTGCGACAACACCGGTCCGCTGCTGGTCCTGAACAGCGGCTCCGGCCGCCGCCGCTGAACCCCGGCCACCTATCCCGATCACCAAGGAGACTGCCATGCCCTATCAGGAAACCGCCCTGGTGAAGGCCGACATCAACTTCAACACGCTGTACACCGCGAACGACGCCGTCCGCGCGGCCGTCGCCCGTGGGCTGCTGCCCTCCACCCTGATCCGCCCGATCCAGAAGGCGCTGGACAAGGCCGGCGCAGAGTTCGACCGGCAGCACGAGCTGGACCAACGGCAGCGGCAGCGGTGACCGCCCCGGCCCGCCGGCCCGTCTCCCGCCCGCCGGCGGGCCGGGCCCACCCTAATCGGCCGCCGCCACTGACACCCCACCCCCGAAGAGAAAGCCGATCCCATGTCGAGGACCACCAACGGTGACAGCAGATTCACCGGGATCAACGGCGCGAAGGCCATGAAGGCCGCCGCTGTCACCTTCGCCGACCACATGTCGCACGCCGATGCGTCGCTGGCCTGGGCGGTGCGGGAGGGCTTCATCGCGGCCGCGGACCGCCAGACCGTCGCGCGGATCACCGCCACGGTCATCCGCGGCTACGGCGACGCCGCCAAGATCGCCGCCGCCCTGGACACGGCGAAGGAGTAGGCGCCGCTTCGCCCCGCCGCACCACTGACCCGCACCCACATCGCCTACACCGAAGGAGACAGCCGTGAGTCCCATCTTTCCGCCCGGCAAGTGGTCGACGAAGCTGCGTGACCTCGACAAGGACGTGTACCTGCTCGGTGAGCTGGTCGGCATCCTCGACCCGCTGGTGAGCCGCGGGTGGCTGACCCGCGCCGAGGTCGCCCCGATCGGGCGGGCCTGGCACCGCGCGCAGGAACGGTTCGACGCGCAACTGGCCGCCGAAAGCGCGCAGCAGTGACCGGCCCGGCCCGCCGGCCCGCCCCCGCCCCGCCGGCGGGCCGGGCCCCCCACCCCACCACCGGCGCCGGCCCACGGTGAGCAGCATCCCCGCGGACCTGCGCCGCCTGCCCTGGTGGATCGCCGCACCGGTCGTCGCTCTCGCCGTCGTCGTCCTGGCCCTGCGCATCGTCGGCCTCCTGGTCGCGCTGGTCGTCACCTACGCCGAACGCGCCGACACCGCGGTGGGCCGCCTGACCGGGATCAGCCCGCTCGGCGCCTCCACCGTCCTTCTCCCACCTGATCTGACCAACGCCTTCCGAGGAGGTGCCCGATGAGCGAACCCACCCTCACCCCCGACCAGCCCGACGACGAGGTCGATGGCATGGTCCTGCCGGGGCCGTGGTCGCCGCTGGTCGCGGTGGACGAGGACCGGGTCATCGACGGGGAAGTCGTCACCGGCCCCGCCGCCGGCCCGGTCGCCGGAAGCTGGCGTCCCGGGGGCGGGGTGCTCGAGCCGCGCCGGCCGGGGCCGCTGGTGCGGGTCGACGCGGTGCGTGCTGCCGCCCGGCCGGTGGGCCGGGCCCTGGTCCACGTCGGCTACGGGCATGCGGTGTGGGTGCGGCGGATGGCCGACGCGGTGACGCACGCGGCGATCCGCGAGCAGATCCGCGCGGCCCGCGCCGCCGGCGACGCCGAGACGCTGGCGCTGTGGTTGGACCGGTACGCGCAGGCCAAGGCGAAGCGACGCCAGGCGCTGCTGGCCCTGCCCAGCCTGATCCGCAGCGGGGTCATCGCCGCAGTGTCCGTGACCGCGGTGGTCGGCGTGCTGCTGCTCGGTGTCGGGATCCTCATCGGTCTGACCGGCGCCGCGGGGTGGACGTGGCAGGCGTACTGGACGTTCCTCGCCCACCTTGGCCGGATCACCCTGGCACTGCTGCTGATCGCCGGGCAGATCGGCCTGTACACGGCGATCCCCGCCTGGCTGCTGGTCGCCTGGCGCACCGGGCGGGCCAGCGGCACCGTGCCGGGATGGGCAATGGCCCCCGCCGACCGTGACGAGACCACCCTCATCGTGACCCCGACCGGCATCGGGCAGGCCCTCGCCCACCTCGGGATCGCCCCACTCACCAAAGCGATCAGCCGGGAAGGCTGGCAGGTCGCCTTCGACACCCCACCGGTGCGGGTGAACAACCGCGGCTACCAGACGGTGTTCTCCCTGCCGCTGGGTGTCACCCCCGACATGATCGCTGACAAGCGGGCGGTACTGGCCCGCAACCTCGCCCGCGCGCCGATGGAGGTCTGGCCCAGCGCCGCCGAACGCGCCGGCTACGTCGACCTGTGGGTCGCCGACGCCGGTTCCGCCGGCCGGGCGGCGCCCGACTATCCGCTGCTGCACACGGGGACCGCCGACGTGTTCGCGGGGATCCCGCTGGGCACCAGCCAACGCGGGGACGTCATCGCCCCGCCGCTGGTCGAAGCGAACATCGTCTTCGGCGGGATGATGGGACAGGGCAAGTCGAACGCCGCCCGGGTCATGATGCTCGACGCCGCCCTGGACCCGCTCGCCGAGCTGTGGGTGTTCGTCTTCGCGAACAACGGCGACTTCGACGCCTACCGGCCTCGGTTGTCCCGCTACGTCCGCGGGATCGACGACAGCGTCGCCGCCGCCGGCCGCACCGCCCTCGAAGAGCTCTACGCCGAGGTCGGACGCCGCGAGGAACGCCTCAAGGAGATCGGCGCGAAGAAGGTCACCCGCGGCGTCGCGGAGAAGCACCCCGACCTGCGCCCCCTGGTCGTGCTGTTCTCCGAGTGCCACGAACTGTTCGGCCACGAGGAGCACGGCAAACCCGCCGCCGACTTCGCCGTGCAGACCCTGCGCCGGGCCCGCAAGACCGCGATCATCCTCGCGTTCGACACCCAGTCGTCCCGCGCCGACGCGATCCCCCCGAAGATCGTCGAACTGGTCAAGCTCAACGCCTGCTTCGCGGTCAAGACCTGGCGGTCCAACGACGGGTTCCTCGGTGACGGCAGCTTCCAGGCCGGGATCCGCGCCACCGAGCTACGCCCCGGCAAGGACCGCGGCACCAGCCTGCTCACCGGCGCCACCACCGAACGCTTCGAGATCCTCAGCTGGTACTACATCGCCGTCGACGACGAGACCGGCTGGGACGCCGCCACCGACGTCATCGCCCGCGCGATGACCGGCGTGCACCCCCACATCCCCCTCGGGGAGCGCCCCACCCCCGCCGCGGAACCGGTCCAGGTCGACCACCTCGCCGACATCGCCGCCGCGCTACGCGGGGAGAAGCGGGTCCGCACCCAGATCGTGCTCGCCCGCCTCGCCGAAGCCGTCCCCGCCCTCTACGAGGACTGGACCTTCCAGACCCTCAGCGCCACCCTCGCCGCCCACCACATCGCCATCCGCAAGTCCGACGGCCAGAGCGTCATCCGCGCCGAAGACCTCCACGCGGCCATCGCCCTCCGTGACAGCCAGGAGGAGGGAAACGATCAGGGAGAGGCTCCGAACACAGGGAAACTTCCCTAACCCCCTCCCTGCACCGCCTCCCTGCCCCCACCAGCACAGATAGCCATCAGGGAAGCAGCGAGCCGCCCCCGCGACGCCCCCGCAGCCCCCACCGAGAGCGGCAGGCCCACCCCGTGGCCCGCCTCCCTCCCTCCACCCGCCACACCCACCACCCATCACCCACAGTAACCACAGGGAGGACTGGTCATGTCCAGCAACGACCGCGACCACACCGTCACCGCCGTGGGCGGTGTCCGCCCCGGTAGCCCCCTCGACCGGCTGCTCAACCACGGCGAGTGCCTGAACCGCCGCTGCACCCAGCCGGCCGACACACCGTCGCCGTTCTGCGCCGCTCACCGGGCCGAAGCCGAGGCCGACCAGTGAGCGTCACCACGCACCGGGTCGCCGTGGTCGTGATCGCCGACGTGCCCGGCGTCCACGACCGCGACGCCACCGACCGGCTGGTCGCCGCCGTCGCCGGCCGGCTCGGCACCCAGCTGCCCACCCCCACCGGCCGCGGCCCGCGGCCGCCCGCCATCACGATCGCCAGCGTCCTGTCCCTGTCCGCCGCCGCCCGGGGCGGCGACCTCACCGTTCAGCTCCGCCGGAACGGACGTCCGCGATGAGCACCGAGCCCGCCCCGGCCCCGCCGGGGCCCACGCGCAGGCGAGCGGTGAGCGCCGCCCCGGCCGCGGAGTGCTGCGACTACTGCGACGCCCCGGCCAGCCACCTCTACGACTCCGAGTCGCTGTGCCCCCGCCACCAGCGTGAGCACGGCACCCGCCTGTTCCGCACCCCCGCCGAAACCCGCCGCGCCCGACGCAAGGCCGTCCGCCAGGCCCACGCGCACACCCCACCGGCCAACCCCGCCCCGTAGCCGAAAGGACCCCGCCATGCCCCGCCCCACGCCCACGCTGACCGTCGACGTAGTCCTGTTCACCGCTGACCCCGCCGATGTGCTGCTGATCCGCCGCGGATGGCCCCCGTTCCAGGGCCGCCTGGCCCTGCCCGGCGGCCTGGTCGACCCCGGCGAGACCCCGCTCGCCGCCGCGATCCGCGAACTGCGGGAGGAGACCGGGATCCGCGTGGTGACCCTCGACCCGGTCGCCGTCTACAACCGGCCCGGCCGCGACCCCCGCGGCCCCTACATCTCCCACGCCTTCACCGCCCTGGCCGCCCGTACCCGCCCCCGCGCCGGCGACGACGCGGCCGCCGCCACCTGGACGCCCCTCGCCCAGGCCCGCCGGCTCGCGTTCGACCACGACCAGATCCTCGCCGACGCCGCCCGCCTGAGCGGCCTCACCCGATGACCCTGCTGGGCCGCCTGTTCGGCGGCGCACCCACCCGCCGGCGGCGGGCCGCAGACCCCGCGCTTACCGCCGGTGGCCGGCCGAGACGACAGGCCATGCCGGTCTGCGAGTCCTGCCAGGCCACCGGCCGGCCCCTCACCGTCCGCCGCGGCCGCGCCGTCTGCATGACCCGCTGCCGCTAACCCCACCAACCACCAAGAACCACTCCCGTAAGCCCTTCCTCTTCCCCCCTTTTGCCGCGCACTGGCTATCCCCATGCCAAAAACAGGGTCTCGAAACCAGAAAAGGGAATCGCAGATGAGCCGGATCCGTCAGCGGGTTGATGACGCCCTCGACAGCGAGATGAACCGCCGCCACCTCATCAAGGGCGCTATCAGCCTCACCACCTCGGTCGTCCTTGACCGCGCCAACAACGCGGCGGACACCCTCGACGTCCGCCGGCCGAAGCCGAAGCCCGAGACCGGGGGTGCCAGCTAGAAAACAGCCTCGCCTTTCACCACCTCCACGGGCACTTCTCCGTGTCGACATCGACTATCTCGCTCGCCCATCAGAATTGGGAGATCACATGACCAGCACACTCGCCGCCACCCGGGTCGGGCGAGGCGCCCGCTACCTCGACGAGACGCACCCGGGATGGGCGGACCGCATCGACCCCAGCAAGGTGCTCGACAGAATTTCTCCGCTCTTTCCCAACAGGCGGTCCATCAACTTCTACCAGATGAACGGGGTCGAAAGGGACCCGGCGAGCGGTATCTCGTTCGACGACCTGGAGAAGCTGTGGGCCGTCGAGGCCAAGAACCGTCGAAACGGTGCGGCCTGATGGCCACGATGCTGACCGTCTCCCTCGCCGACGGCGGGACGCAGCGGGTGGCGGGTGTGCAGGTCGCCCGCGGCCTGTACGTCACCCGGCCCCGCGGCGGCACCGGCTGGACGCTGGTCAGCCACGCCGGCCTGGTCCTCGGCGGGCCGTGGGCTCGCCCGGTCACCGAGCTGCACCGCGCCGCCCGTGACCTCGCCGCCCTGCCCGCCCCCTGGACCAGCCCCCACCCGGGCGAGGTGCACCACGCCCTCGCCAACCCCCGCCTGCACGCCCAGGTACACCGCGTCCTCGACGCCGTGACCGCCGGCGCCTACGAGATCAGCTGACCCGCTGCCGGGACGCGCGAGGACCCAGCCCCGCGCGTCCCGGCACCCACCCGGCAAGGAGCCGTCCGCCCCCCATGCACCCCGAACTCGCCGCGATGATCGACGACCGCAAGGCGCAGGTCACCAGCTGGAGAAGCCGCCTGGCGCGCCTCGACCCGGGCGGCGACGCCGCCGCCGACCTGCGCGGGCGCATCACCGCGCTGAACACCGAGATCACCCGGCTCGGTGGCACCCCCGACCCCCACCGCCACACGGAGATGACATGACCACCCCGACCACCGCCGCCGCCCTGCTAAGCGCCGCCCGCACCGAACTCGACCGCCGCGGCTGGACCCAGCACCACTGGCAGCGCCCCACCGGACAGGTCTGCCTGGCCGGCGCCCTGTGCCTGGCCGCCGGCTCGCCGCCCGACGACGGCATCACCGCCGCCCGGCTGGTCGGCGGCGTCGGACCGTTCACCGACGCCGTCGACGCCCTCGCCGGACAGCTCCCCGACCGCACCAACTACCCCGCCGGCATCAACCTCGACTGCCTCGTGGACATCGTCATCGCCTGGAACGACCGCGACGGCCGCACCCTCGACCAGGTCCACACCCTGCTCGACACCACCATCACCACCCTCAACACCACCAGCACCCCGGCGGACACCCGATGAGCCCGCAGCGAATCGCCGCAGTGACCGTCCCCCATGTCGCCGTGTCGACCCGGCGGGGCACCCGCGACCACAACGCCGACGCCACCGCGATCCGCATCACCAGCGACCTGGCCGTCGCCGCGATCGTCGACGGGATCGGCAACTCCACGAAGGTCGCCCACGCCGCCCAGCTCGCCGCCGACGTCACCGCCCGCATCGCCGCCCGCTACGGCGGCCTGGCCGGCATCCTCACCGCCGGCGCCCTCCTCGCGGACGACGACCCCGACGGCCCGGAACCCGACGCGGTCGCCCTCGTCGCCGTCGCCGACCCGGACAGCACCGTTATCCACTGGATCGGTGACTGCCGCGCCTACGGACTGACCGGCGGCATCCTCCGCCAGTACACGACCGACCACACCGTCGGCCAGCAGCTGCGCGTCAACGGCCTGCCCGCCGACGTCGCCGAGGATCACGACAACTGGGTGCGCACCACCCTGAGCCGCGCCGTCGTCGCCACCGTCTACGAGGTCGTCATCCCCGCGGAACGCCTGGTGGTGCTGACCACCGATGGTGTCCACGACAGCATCACCGGGACCGAGCTGACCGCGCTGGTGCTCCGCCACCAGAACGACTTGCAAACCCTCGCGGACACGATCACCGGCGCGGTCCAGCCGGACAGTGACGGCTACCGCGACGACGCCACGGTCATCGCCCTCGCGCCCGCCGGTCCTCACCCATGAGCCCACGAACCGCCGACAGCGGCGATCCGGTGTGCGAACGGTTCGACTGCACCGCTCCCGCCGTCGTCATCCTCGCCGACCCCGCCGGCGACCGCATGAACGTCTGCCCCGACCACCACCAGGAGGCGCTACGCGTCTCCGACGGACTGATCCGCGGCATCGGCCTCGTGCCCCGCACCCGCCCCTGAACACACCCCACCCCCACCACGAGACCTGGAGAAGCAGATGGGCCTGTTCCGCTCGAAGAAGACCACCCCGCCCCCGCCGCCGCCCGCCACGAAGAAGGCCCGCACGGGCAAGAAGACCGCCGCCGCTCCCGCCGCGACCGGAAACCGCAGAGCGAAGCCCGCCACCTCGACGCCGACCCCGAGGAAGAAGACCGCCGCGGCCGCCCCGACGCCGAAGAAGAAGCCCACGAAGAAGGCCGCCGCACCCCAGCCCGCGACACGCAGGACCGACCCGCCGCCGCGGCCCGCACGCCGGCCCTCGACGCCCACCAAGACGACCACGACCACGCCCCGACTCACCGACGATCAACGCGCCCAGATCGCCAGGCGGACCTGCATCGACCACGAGGCGTTCGCCCCCGGCGACGGCCTCCAGCCGCACGAGGTGATCGTCAAGGACAACGGGGAGATCTGGATCGACCGGCGCGCCAGAAGCTCCTGGGCCAAGCCCATCCACGTCGGCTACTGGACCGCCCAGTGACGGCCAGCACGCCCCGCGTCGGCAGCCGGGTCCGGATCACCGAAGTCGTCGACGGCCGCACCCGCACCTCCGAACCGATGACCGTCGCAGAGGTGTTCTGCATCCCCGACGCCCGCGGCTGCGCCACCTCCAGCGACTGCGGCGCCTGCGGGGTCTTCCTGCGCAGCCCCGGACTCTCGACCGTCGTTGCGCAGCGCCACCTCGTCCCCGAGTGACGCCGTGAGGTTCCACGACCCCGGCGGCGACCGGTTCGGCATTCCCACCTTCCCGTACCGGCTCGCCCCCGACCATCTCGCCACCCGCGCCCAGCTGCGCGCGCTGGGTCTACGCCCCACCGCCGACCCGGTCGCCCAACTCGCCTGGCGAGGACACCCCGCACGCCGCAGCGGCGCCGGCTACCGCACTGCAGCCCTCTACCACCTCGCCCACACCCAACTCGCCGACCCGCCCAGCCCCGGCCGGCTCGCCCAGCTCGCCGCCGCCCGCGCCCGCCGTCGCCTCTGCCCGGCCTGCCACACCCTCGCCGGCTACGTCATCCCCGCCCGCTACGGCCACTGCCTCACCTGCGAAGAGACCACGCCCGTGTCACTCCTGCACCCCGCCGCCTAACCGCGAAAGGACCAATTCCTGTGGCCAACGAAACCCCGCTGACCGTCGTCGGGAACCTCACCGCCGATCCGGAGCTGAAGTTCACCCCGAACGGGGTGGCGATGTGCCGGTTCACCGTCGCCTCCACCCCCCGCCGCTACGACAAGACCACGAACCAGTGGGCCGACGGCGACGCGATGTTCCTGAGCTGCACCGCCTGGCGTCAGGCCGCCGAGCACGCCGCCAAGTCGCTGGACAAGGGCACCCGGGTGATCGTCACGGGCCGGTTGCGCCAGCACCACTGGACCACCGACGAGGGCGAGCACCGGTCGATGTTCGGCCTCGACGTCGACGACGTCGGCCCGTCCCTGCTGTTCACCACCGCCGCCGTCACCCGCACCGCCCGCGGCAGCGCCCGCCAGGACGACGACGTCTGGTCCACCGCCACGCCGACCCGCCCGGCCGGCACCGCGGGCCAGTCGGAGCAGGGCTTCAGCGACGAACCGCCGTTCTAGACGCCGTCCCGCCCACGGCGACGAGGAGGGGCAGGCCGGGCCACACGCGGACCGCCTGCCCCGCCCCGCCGCCCCCGCCTACAGGAAGGAGCCGCGCTGATGCCCGTGTTCGCGTCCGGCACGCTCGCCGTCGCGCTCAACGCCGCGTTCCGCGGCTGGCACGTCATCCCCCTACGCCCCGGCCGGAAGGTCCCGCTCGCCCACGATGTCGACCACTGCCCGGCCACCGGGCCGTGCGCTGGCGGGCACCGCACGTGGGAGCAGCGCGCGACGTGCGACCTCGCGCAGGTCGAAGCCCACTGGCACGCTCACCCCCGCCACGGGGTCGGGATCGCGACCGGCCCGTCCGGGCTAGTCGTCGTCGACCTCGACACCCCCAAACCCGGTGACCCCCCGCTCCCGCCCGCCTGGCGGGCCGAGAAGGTCCGCGACGGCGCCGATGTCCTCGCTGTCCTCGCCCGCCGCGCCGGTGTCGAGGTCCCCCGCACCTACATGGTCCGCACCGGCCGTGGTGGCTGGCATCTCTACTACGCCGCCCCGCCCGGCGTCCGCCTGGGCAACACCAACCGCACGCTGGGCCCGTGGATCGACACCCGCGCGTGGGGAGGGCAGGTCGTCGCCGCCGGCACCCACGTCGCCGGCCGCCCCTACACCCGCGTCCGGGACCTTCCCGTCGCCCCGCTACCCCCCACCCTGTTTCAGCCCCTCCTCACCCCGCCCCGACCCGCGCCGCGCCCCGTCGTCCTGGCCCTGCCCGCCGGGCGTCGCACCGCCTACCTCAACGCCGCGATCAGCCGGCAACTCGCCTACGTCACCGACGCCACCACCGGGGGCCGGAACACTGCGCTCTTCCGGTCCGCCGTCGCACTCGGACAACTCGCCGCCGGGGGCGCGCTCACCGACGGCGAGGTCACCGACATGCTGAAGCAGGCTGCGGAAATCCACATCGGCGTTGACGGCTTCACCTGGGCGAGCGTCGAGGCCACCATCCGCTCCGGTCTGCGTGCCGGTGCCGCCAAGCCCCGGCAGATCCCCGCATGACCGCCCGACCCCCGGTCGACGGCGCCGCTCTCCTCGACATGCTGCGCGCCGCGCTGGTCCGCTACGTCGTGCTCCCGAGCACGGAAGCCGCCGACGCCGTCGTCCTGTGGATCGCCGCCACCCACGCCCAACCCGCCTGGGCCCACGCGCCCCGCCTCGTCATCCGCGGACCGGAAAAGCGGTGCGGCAAGAGCAGGCTCCTCGACATCACCGAAGCCACCGTCCACAACCCGCTGATCACCGTCAACACGTCCAGCGCCGCCGTCTACCGCTCCATCGACGACGACCCCCCGACCCTGCTCGTGGACGAAGCGGACACGATCTTCGGGGGGAAGAACGCCGACGCCAACGAGGACCTCCGCGGTCTGCTCAACGCCGGACACCAACGCAACCGCCCGGCGATCCGCTGGGACAACGTCAGCCGCACCCGCGAGATCCTGCCCACCTTCGCCATGGCCGCACTCGCCGGCATCGGCGCCATGCCCGACACCATCGAAGACCGGGCCGTCGTCGTCCGCATGCGTCGGCGCGCCCCCGGGGAAACCGTCTCCCCCTACCGCCACCGCCGCGACCGCCCCCACCTCAACACGCTCGCCGGCCAGCTCACCGACTGGCTACGCCCCGACCTCGCCGCGTTGGAACGCGCCGAACCCGCCATGCCCGTCGAGGACCGCGCCGCCGACACCTGGGAACCACTCGTCGCCGTCGCCGACCACGCCGGCGCCCACTGGCCCGCCCGCGCCCGCCGCGCCGTCCTCGCCCTCACCGAGCAGGCCGCCGACGCCGCCGAAGTCTCCACCCGTATCCGGCTGCTCACCGACATCCACGCCGCATTCACAGCCCTCGGCGACCCGCCCGCCGCCCGCACCGAGGAACTCCTCAAAACCCTCAACAGCGACCCCGAAGCCCCCTGGGCCACCAGCGGACCCAACGGCCTCACCGGCAAGAAGATGGGCGACGTCCTCCGCGACTTCGAGATCAAAAGCGACACGATCCGGTTCCCGGTCGGACAGGCCAAGGGCTACCGCGCCGCCGACTTCACCGACGCCTGGCGCCGCTACACCCCCACCCCACCGGGGGTATCCGTACCAGCCGTACCAACCGTAAAACCCCAGGTCAACCCCGGTACGGATCCCGCCGGCGGTACGGATCGAACCGTACCAACACCCCTGCCTGGTACGGATCAATCCGTACCAGCAACCCCATCCGTACCACCCCTGACCAGCGAAAACGAGCTTGGTACGGATGGGACGGATACCCCCGGCAGCAGCGCGCCCACGGACCAACGCACGGCCTGAACCCACACCCACCACGCGACGATCCCACCCGCCCACACGCGGCCCCGGCGACCGCCTACCAGCAACCCGCCGGGGCTGCACTCCCCGCAAGGAGCACCCCCACGCCCCAAGCCCACGTCCCGTCGGAAGACAGGACATCAACGCCGAAGGAGTCTCATCTGACCGCTAGCACCCAATCCACGGCCTGACCAGGGCTCTAGCGGATAGCAGCCCCCATCAACCAGGCCCCGAAACCGCCAAAAACGGCCCCGGCGAACACCGCCAAGCACCCGCCAGGGCCGCCCGCCCCACCGCTCAACACGGAAGAAGGCGACCCCATCGTGACCCCTCCGCCCACCCGCCGATACGCCCACGGCCCGACCGGTGTGGTCTCCGCCCCGGCACATCCGCCGGCCGCCGCGCCATTCCCGCCCCACGGCGACGTCCTCACCGTCGACCAGGCCGCCGAGCGGATGAACATGAGCGTCCGCTACGTCCGCCGCCTGGTCGCCGACCGCCGCATCGCCTACCACCGCATCGGCCGATCGATCCGCCTCACCGCCACCGACGTCGACGCCCACCTGGCCGCCGGACGCGTCGAACCGCTGACCACCTCCGAGGTATGGCGCGACCTGCGGAGCGTCGGCTAATGCCCGCTCGCCGCCGCTTCGGCAGCATCCGACGCCGCGAGTCCGGCCGCTACCAGGCCCGCTATCCGGGTCCTGACGGCCGGATGCGGAGCGCCCCCGACACCTTCGCCCGCCGGAGCGAAGCCGAGCGGTTCCTGACCCTCGTGGAAGGTCAGATGCTGCGCGGCGAGTGGATCGATCCGGAACGCGGGAAGGTGACCGTCACCGACTACGGAACCCGCTGGATCGCGCAGCGGCCGAACCTCCGCCCGTCGACGGTCGACCTTTACACCAGCCTGTTCAACCGGCACATCGTGCCGGAGCTGGGTGGCGTGCAAATCGGCAGGCTTACCACCCCGATGGTCAGGGAGTGGCGGGCGACGCTGCTCAAGAAGGGCGTGTCGGTCGGGATTGCGGCCAAGGCCTACCGACTACTGCGCGCGATCCTCATGACCGCAGTCAAGGAGGACGAGATGATCCGGGTCAACCCGTGCCGGGTGCCCGGCGCCGACCAGGAGCACGCCGCAGAACGCCCGGTGTTGACAATTCCGCAGGTGTACGCGCTGGCCGACGCGCTCGGCGCCCGATTCCGGGCGTTCATCCTCGTCACCACCTTCGCCTCGCTCCGCTGGGGGGAAGTGACGGCGCTCCAGCGCCAGGACGTCGACGCCGACGCCGGCACCGTCCGAGTGCGCCGCGCCCTGGTCGAGATCCGCGGCCAGGGGCCGACGCTGGGGCCACCGAAGTCGCGCGCCGGGATTCGGACCGTCGCCCTGCCCGCCGCGATCCTTCCCGACCTGCGCACCCATCTGAAGGACTACGTGCCGGACAGGCCGGATGCGTTCGTCTTCACCGGGCCGAAGGGCGCCCTTCTGCGGCGGGGGAATTTCCGGACGCTCGTGAAGTGGGGGGACGCCGTGGCCGCGATCGGCGCTCCCGGACTGCACTTCCACGACCTGCGTCACACCGGGAACACCCTGGCGTCCAAAGCGCCCGGCGCGAGCCTGCGCGACCTCATGGCGCGCATGGGGCACGACTCGCCGCGCGCCGCCCTCATCTACCAGCACACGTCTACCGACGCGGACATAGCCATCGCGGACGCCGTTAACGCGCGCCTCAGCGACCGCCAGGCCCCGCCGAAGCCGAGCCGACCACCGACCGACACGAGCCCGGAAGACGACCCCGACGACGGCGCCGCGGGGGCCCTGGTCCCCGCTTAATGGCCCGTGGATGGCCCGTAGCTCATGCGAGACCGTCCGAACGATCGCCGCCCCTGGTTGGAAAGGGCAGCTGACCAGGGGCGGAGGAATAGAGCGGGCGACGGGAATCGAACCCGCGTTGCAAGCTTGGGAAGCTCGTGTTCTGCCTCTGAACTACGCCCGCGTGGTACATGCGCATCATACAGGAGGCCCAGGCCACCGAAGCGTGGGGATCGCCGGTGACGGTCAGCCGTCCACGGCACCCACTATGCGCCCTCTGCTCGCTCCTCCTCGGCTGTTCCCGCCGCCACCGGTGCTCGCCCACCCGCCCGCGCTGGAGCCCGCGCCCGAGGCAGGCTTGGTGCCCCCGCCCGACTGGCGCTGGAACCGCAGCGGCTCGCGCCCGGCCGGCTGCCGGGGCGGGTCGAGCACCGGCGGGGGCGGGACGTCCAGGCTGACCGGCTCGTCGGGCTGGACGCGCACCGTCTGACCGTGGTGGATCAGGGTCATGGCGGGCCCGTCGGAGAGGGTGTAGGTGGCGGTCGCGTCGGACACCTCGACCCGCAGGCGGCGGCCGCGCACGAGCAGGCCGAAGGCGAGTCGGGTGAGGCCCTCGGGAAGGCGGGGTGCGAAGGCGATGACCTGGCCGCCGTCGCGCAGGCCGCCGAAGCCCTCGACCAGGGCGATCCAGCTGCCGGCGAGAGAGGCGATGTGCAGGCCGTCGCCGGTGTTGCGCTCGATGTCGCGCAGGTCCATCAGCGCGGCCTCACGCAGGTAGTCGTGCGCGAGGGAGAGATGGCCGCATTCGGCGGCCATGACAGCCTGGCAGCAGGCCGAGAGGGACGAGTCCCGCACGGTCAGAGCTTCGTAGTAGGCGAAGTTGCGAATCTTCTCGTCGTCGGTGAACGACTCTCCGCATCGCTGCATCGCGAGCACCAGATCGGCCTGCTTGACGACCTGCTTGCGATAGAGATCGAAGTAGGGAAAGTGCAACAGCAGGGGATACTGATCCGCCGTGGTGTGTTCGAAGTCCCAGACCTGGTGTTCGGTGAAGCCCTCGGACTGTGGGTGGACGCCGAGGTTCGGGTCGTAGGGAATGAACATGTCCTCGGCCGCGTCCCGCCAGCTCGCGGTGACCTCCGCGTCCACGCCGAGCTCGGCGGCGAGGTCGGGATGGCGGCGCGCCGCCTCGGCGGCGGCGAGCAGGTTCCGCTTCGCCATCAGGTTCGTGTAGACGTTGTTGTCGGCGATCGCCGAGTACTCGTCGGGCCCGGTGACGCCGTCGATGCGGAAGCGTCCCTCGAGGTCGTGGTGGCCCAGCGAGCGCCACAGCCGGGCGGTCTCCACGAGCAGTTCCAGGCCGACCTCGCGCTCGAAGCGGTCGTCCTCGGTGACGTTGACGTACCGGGCGACCGCGTCCGCGATGTCGGCGTTGACGTGGAACGCCGCCGTCCCCGCCGGCCAGTATCCCGAGCACTCCTCGCCGTGGATCGTCCGCCAGGGGAAGGCCACACCCCCCAGGCCGAGCAGCTCGGCGCGTTCCCGGGCCAGCGGCATCGTCGTGTGCCGCCAGCGCAGCGCGTCCGCGGCGGCGTCCGGCGCCGTGTAGGTCAGCACCGGCAGCACGTACGACTCGGAGTCCCAGAAGGCGTGCCCGTCGTAGCCCGGCCCGGTCAGGCCCTTGGCCGGGATCGCGCGCCGCTCGGCCCGCGCCCCGGCCTGCAGGACTCCCAGTAGCGCGAACCGGACGGCCTGCTGGACCTCGGGATCGCCGTCCACCTCGACGTCGGCACGCTGCCAGAACGCGTCGAGGTACTCCTTCTGCTCCCGCACCAGCCCGGCCCAGCCGGTCTGGCGGGCGGCGACGAGGGCGGCCACCGCCTGGTCGCGCAGCGCCGGCAGGGACCGCTGCTCCGACCATCCGTACGCGAGCCACTTGACCATCCGCAGCTTCTGGCCGGGCATCAGTACCACGGTGGCCGTCACCCGCCCGGCATCCGGCTCACTCTCCGCCGAGACGGCCAGCGAGTCCGGGCCCTCGAAGTGATGGTCGATCGCCGCCGCCACCCGGATCTGGCTGTGCCGGGTGATGTGCACCGTCTCGGCCCTGGTGCCGCTGGCCAGGTGCCGCTCGGAGATCAGCGGTGACTCCAGCACGGCGGCCGCCCGCGGATCCCCGCGCCACACCGGCAGCTGCTCGTTGGCGACCAGCTCCGACTGGACGACGATCCGGGTGGGATCGTCGAGCGCCTCCACCTCGTAGTAGAAGGCCGCGATCGACCGCTGGGAGAACGAAACCAGGCGTTCCGTGTGCACCCGGATCCGCTGGCCGGCCGGCGAGAGCCATTCCGCGTCCCGGCTGAGCAATCCCTCCCGGAAGTCGATCACCCGCTGGTGGGAGCGCAGGTCGCCGTAGCGGATGTCGAAGGGCTCGTCGTCCACCAGCAGTCGGACGAGCTTGCCGTTGGTGACGTTGATGACCGTCTGGCCGGACTCCGGATAGCCGTAGCCGGCCTCGGCGTAGGGCAGCGGGCGCAGTTCGTGCACGGAGTTCAGGTAGCTGCCGGGCAGGCCGTGCGGATCTCCCTCGTCGAGGTTGCCGCGCAGGCCGATATGGCCGTTGGAGAGCGCGAAGAGCGACTCGGACCGGCCGAGATCGTCGAGGTCAAGCCCGGTCTCGCGCAGTGACCAGGGCTCGATCAGGTAGCTCGCCTTGTCGATCATGCCTGGCCTCGCCCCCGGGCGGCCGCCTCGCGCAGCTCGGACAGATCCCGCACGACGACGTCCGCGCCGTACGCCCGCAACGCCTCGGCGTGCCCCGACCCGACCCGGTCGACGCCGACGACGAAGCCGAATCCCCCGGCCCGGCCGGCCTCGACGCCAGCCAGCGCGTCCTCGAAGACGGCGGCCCGCTCCGGCGTCACACCGAGGGCCCGCGCGCCGGCGAGGAAGGTGTCCGGCGCAGGCTTCCCGGCCAGGTGGTCGTGCTCCGCGACCGTTCCGTCGATGATCGCGTCCATGAACCGCTCAAGATCGACCGCTCGCAGCACCGCACGGCAGTTCGCGCTGGCGGAGACCACCGCCCGCGGGATTCCGCGCGCGACGACCTCCTGGAGATAGGCCACCGAGCCGGGATAGACCTCGACGCCGTCCGCCTGGATGCGTTGCTGGACGAGATAGTTCTTCCGGTTGGCCAGGGCATGGATCGTCAGGGCGGACGGCGGATCGTCCGCGGTGCCCTCGGGCAGGCGGATGTGGCGGGAGTCGAGGAAGGCGCGGACCCCGTCGACGCGAGGCCGGCCGTCGACGTGCTCGCCGTAGTCATGGTCGAGATCGAAGGGGACGAACGGGTCGCCGGACCGGCTGGCCCAGTTCTCCAGGAACTCGTCGAACATCTCCTTCCACGCCGCCGCGTGGACGGTCGCCGTGTTCGTCAGCACACCGTCGAGATCGAACAGGCATGATCCGACGTGATCGGGTAGCCCGAGCATTGTTCTCCCGCCTGTGTCCGCGTCGTTCCCGTCGCCCGCTGGCCGCCACCGGCCGGAAGCCCCGTCCCCCTCGGGTGTTCCGGCGCGAGCAAGGCTCTCCTACCCCCGTCACGCTACGTCCCAACGTGAGGAACAACGGGCGGCCGGTGAAGATCGACGGCGCATGCTCTAACGTCCACGGCGTGCTGCTGTCCGACCGGGACATCCGGGCCGAGATCACCGCGGGCCGGGTCCGTCTCGAACCCCACGACCCCGACCTGATCCAGCCATCCAGCATCGATTTGCGACTGGACCGCTGGTTCCGGGTCTTCGCCAACCACCGGTACAGCCACATCGACCCCTCCATCGAGCAGGAGGACCTCACCGAGCTCATCGAGCCCGACGGGGACGAACCGTTCGTGCTGCATCCCGGCGAGTTCGTGCTCGGCTCGACGCTGGAGGTCGTCTCCCTGCCCGACGACCTCGCCGGCCGGCTGGAGGGCAAGTCGAGCCTCGGGCGCCTGGGGCTGCTGACCCATTCGACGGCGGGCTTCATCGACCCGGGCTTCTCCGGGCACGTGACCCTGGAGCTGTCGAACGTCGCGACACTGCCGATCAAACTGTGGCCGGGGATGAAGATCGGCCAGCTGTGCCTGTTCCGACTGACCTCGCCCGCCGAGCACTCGTACGGCTCGGCGATCTACGGCTCCCGTTACCAGGGTCAGCGTGGTCCGACGCCGTCGCGCGCCTACCGGGACTTCACCCGCTGGCCCATTCGCAACGGCCAGAACCCGCCAGCCTGACCGCACTCGGCGCGGCGGGTCGCCACCATGCCGGCCCGTCGCCACGCCGGCTGCCCGGACGCGGTGACGACCGGACGAGGTGACGACCGGACGAGGTGACGACGAAGGCCCAGGGCGGCGCGCCATCGACGCGCTGCCCTGGGCCTCAGGGTCGGGGAACGGCTACCGGATCAGGCGACCGGCTCGGCGGGAGCGGGCTCCGCCGGGGCCGCGGGCGCCAGGGAGCGCGCCAGCAGCTGGGACACGTCGAGCACCTCGACGCTCTCCTTCGCCTCACCCGCAAGCTTCTTCTCGGTGACAGCGTCGGTGAGCATCACGATGCAGAACGGGCAGGCGGTCGACACGACGTCCGGGTCGAGGCCGAGGGCCTCCTCCATGCGGTCGACGTTGACCCGCTTGCCGATCTTCTCCTCCATCCACATCCGCGCGCCGCCGGCGCCGCAGCAGAAGCCGCGGTCCTTGCAGCGGTGCATCTCCTGGCCGCGGATGCCGGGGATGGCCTCCAGGATCTCCCGCGGCGGCGTGTACACCTTGTTGTGCCGGCCGAGGAAGCACGGGTCGTGGTAGGTGACCGACGACTCCACCGGGGTGACCGGGACCAGCTTGCGCTCCTCGACGAGCTTGCCGAGCAGCTGGGTGTGGTGGATGACCTCGTACTGGCCGCCGAGCGAGGAGTACTCGCGGGCGAGGCTGTTGAAGCAGTGCGGGCAGGTCGCGACGATCTTCTTGACGCCCGTCTCGTTCAGCAGCTCGATGTTCGCCTTGGCAATCTCCTGGTACAGATACTCGTTGCCGAGACGCCGCGCCGGGTCACCGGTGCAGGATTCGTTCGTGCCGAGGATCGCGAACGACACGCCCGCCGTGTGCAGCAGCTCGGCGAACGAGCGGGCGACCTTCTTGGCCCGGTCCTCGATGGCGCCGGCGCAGCCGACCCAGTACAGGTACTCGACGTCGTCCGGGATCCGCTCGCCGTCATCGAGGATTCGCACCTCGAACGGCAGGCCCTCGGTCCACTCGGTGCGGGTCCGCGGCGAGACGCCCCAGGGGTTGCCGTTGTTCTCGAGGTTGCGCAGCATGACGCCGGCCTCGGACGGGAACGCCGACTCGATCATCACCTGGTAGCGGCGCATGTCGACGATGTGGTCGACGTGCTCGATGTCCACCGGGCACTGCTCGACGCAGGCGCCGCAGTTGGTGCACGACCACAGCACGTCGGGGTCGATGACCCCGCCCTCCTCGGCGGTGCCGACGAGCGGGCGGTCGACCTGCGGCTGCCCCGGCTGCGGGACCCGGCCAAAGCCGGACTCCGGCACGCCGTGGTGCGCGTGCGCGTCCTCCTCGACCCCGGTGACGGCCTTCGGCGCCTCGGCACCCTCGCCCTCACCCGCGCCCTTGGTGGCGAGCAGGTACGGCGCCTTGGCGAACAGGTGGTCGCGCAGGTCCATGATGATGAGCTTCGGCGAGAGCGGCTTGCCGGTGTTCCACGCCGGGCACTGGCTCTGGCACCGCCCGCACTCGGTGCAGGTGGAGAAGTCGAGCATCGCCTTCCAGGAGAAGTCCTCGATCTTGCCGACGCCGACGATCGGCTCCTCCTCCTCCATCAGCTTCTCGATGTCGGGGGTGGTCGCCAGCGGGCCGAGGGCGACCGGCTCCCGCTTGAGCACGACGTTGAGCGGCGCGAGCCCGATGTGCAGGTGCTTTGAGTAGACCACCAGCACCGAGAAACCCATGATCACGGCGATGTTGAGCAGCAGGAACGCCGTCTCGATGTTCTCGTTCGCGTCGTGCGAGAGTCCGGAGAAGATCCGGCTGACCACATAGGAGGCGAAGGCCCACTTGGTCTGACCCTGCGGCAGGTTGCCGGTGTTCCACTGCGCGCCGCGGTAGACGAGCAGAGTCACGATGACCGCGGTGATCAGGCCGAGGATGACCCAGGCCGGGCCGGTGTGCGACCCGTAGAACCGGGACTTGCGCTCCAGCCGCGACGGTGCGTTGCGCACCCGGATGACGGTGAACGCGGCGAGGCCGGCGAGCACCGCGACGGAGAAGAAGTCCTCCAGGAACCCGATGGCCGCCCAGTGGCCGAACAGCGGGATGTGGAAGTCGTCGTCGAACAGGCCGCCGTAGGCCTCGATGACGGTGAGCAGCAGGATCGTGAAGCCCCAGAAGGTGAAGAAGTGGGCCAGACCCGGCACCGACCACTTCAGCAGCTTGCGCTGCCCCCCGACCTCACTGATCTCGGTCCAGATGCGGCGGGGCAGGTCGTCCAGCCTGCCCTCGGCCGGCTGCCCCGACCGGATCAGCCGGAACAGCCAGAACACCCGGCGCCCGGCAACCGCGAGAGCGATCAGCGTGATCGCTCCACCGATCGCAATTCTCACAGCATCCTCCATCTGGACCCACCGTCACGGGCGAGCCTACTCGTACCGGTCAGTAACATATGGGGCGAGTGAGGCGCGCCACCCGCCGGGCGCGCTACAGCCCGTCTACCCGCCAAATCTCACCCTCCGAATCCATAACGAGACAATGGATGAGCATCGGGGGCGACGGCTTCACCGCCTCCACCCGACCCTGCCACGACGTGGTCCGAGCGGCCCGACATAGGGGGTCCGAAGGTCCGATCACCCGCGCGAGACCGGCGGGACTGCTACTTTCAGTGGCAGACACCCAACCGACGCGCAACGCCCGGCATCGTCACGACCCGCGCCACCCCACGTCGCGAAGGCACCCCATCCGATGATGTCAACCCTTGTGCTACAAGGTCGATCGACGCACCATAGGGTCGGCCTTTCGCCCATGGTGACCGGGCGATCGAACGTCCCGCGGTGCCCGCTCCGCTGAGGCATCCGCGGGCCTCGTGCCAGCGCTGTCGCGACGACGCCCGGCGTACCCGGCGGGCGGGCCCCAACCCACGTTGACGAACCCTGCGAACCATGGTGGGCACGATGGCGACGATCACACGGCCGACGACGATGACCCGAGTCGGCCGTCCCGGGCACTCCCTGCAGACCGAGTACCAGCGGGCCCGCGAGAACCAGGCACTGGTCCGGCGCGACCGGCTGGCCCGGCAGATCCCCCGCACGGCGGTGCGCTCCGCCGTGGTCGGACTCGTCCTCGCGCTCGTCATCGCGTTCGGGGTCGGCCAGCCCGGCCTCGCCATCCTCGTGTTCTTCCTGGTCTTCCTGGCCTGGCCAGCGGGGATCATGGTCGTGTCGTTCGGCACCGCGCCGGACATCGAGCTGCTGCGGGAGGGCGCCGAGGCCGAGCGCAAGACGGCCCGTGCCATCGCCCGGCTGCGCCGCAACGGCTACCTCATCCTGCATGACCGCGCGGTGCCGTACTCGGAGGCGACGATCGGCCACCTGCTGATCGGGCCCGGCGGCGTGATGGTTCTGGGCAGCGACAACAGCAAGGGCACCCTGCGCTACACCAAGGGCGGCGCGGTGTGTGACGGCGAGTCGCTCAAGCCGGTCATCGACCGGGCCTCCTGGCTTGGCGGCGAAGTCCGCAGCCAGATCCGCGCGGCGCTGCCGATGCTCAAGATCCCGGTCAGCCCGATCCTGGTGATGGTCGAGGCCAACGTCCTGTGGAGCGACGGCGCGCTGGACGGCGTCACGATCATCAGCATCAAGGACGTCGCCAACTTCATCCGCAAGAAGCCGGGGCGGCTCAATCCGGGCGAGGTCCGGCAGATCATCGCCGCCGCCGAGCGCCTGTTCCCGGCCTTTTCGGCGAACCGGCTGGCCGACCAGGTCACCGTCGACCGCGACCAGTGGCTCACGCTGATGGACGCGCTGCGGACCATCCGCGAGCGCGACGGCGACGCGAGCGGCATGCTCGACCGGCTCGCCCAGATCGAGGCGGACCTCGGCCGGCAGGCGGACGTCGACGCCCGCGCCGGCATGCCGCTGGCCATGCCGGGCCAGGCCACCGGTGGCGCCGAGACCACCGAACTCGGCGCGGACGAGATCACGCCCGACGACGAAGGACCGGCGGGCACTGGCCCGATCGCCTCGATCGGGCTGGCGGGCACCGGCCGCGCCGGCCCCCGGGCCCGGCGCGGACGCATCCTGGCCGCCGTGCGCCCGCCGCGCACGGACGCCGACCAGCCCGCCTCCCCCAGCCAGGGCGACCGTTGCGCCGACACCCCGCCCGAGGACACCTCGCCGCCTCCCGCCGGGTCGTAGCACCCACGGCACTCCCGCCAACCCACCGCCGCCCTGTGCGCTGGGCACGCGCTCGCGCGATCATCGCTGGCGTCGCCCTCGACCCGGCCCCCGACGCCGGCCGCCCACCGGCGAGCGAGGGCCCACCGCCGATCATGATCGGGCCGGAGTTCGGACGCCGTCGCCGCCGTGTGCCTGCCGGGCTTGCGTCCGCGGTCTCGTGGGACCGGGCCAGTTCGGTCGATCGCGCGGTCCAGACGGTCGGCGTGGCGCCTCCGCGCGGAGAACCGGCATCCCGGCCACCAGGGGAATGCCATCTCCCGCCAAAAAGTTGAGTGACACAGACTCATCTCTGCGCCGCAACCCTGGTGGCCGCCATCCTGAGTCAGGTAGACTCAATCCATCGAGGCGTCCTAGCTTTAGACGGACCGAACTCTCCGGGTGACCCTCGGCGAGCCGGTCCACCGAGAGGTTCCATCCCCACGAGGTCGGCTCGCACGCACGATCAGCGGCGCCGGCATGGATCGAGAGGCACACAGACATGGCACGAGCGGTCGGCATCGACCTCGGCACCACGAACTCCGTCGTGAGCGTGCTCGAGGGCGGAGAACCCACGGTGATCGCGAACGCCGAGGGCTCTCGCACGACCCCGTCGGTCGTGGCCTTCGCGAAGAACGGCGAGGTCCTGGTCGGCGAGGTCGCCAAGCGTCAGGCGGTCACCAACGTCGAGCGCACCATCCGGTCGGTCAAGCGCCACATGGGCACCGACTGGAAGATGAAGGTCGACGCGAAGGAGCTGACCCCGCAGGAGATCAGCGCCTTCATCCTGCAGAAGCTCAAGCGGGACGCCGAGTCCTACCTCGGCGAGCCGGTGGCCGACGCCGTCATCACCGTTCCGGCGTACTTCGACGACGCGCAGCGCCAGGCCACCACGGAGGCCGGCACGATCGCGGGTCTCAACGTCCTGCGGATCGTCAACGAGCCCACGGCGGCGGCGCTCGCCTACGGTCTGGACAAGGGCGAGAAGGAGCAGACCATCCTGGTCTTCGACCTCGGTGGCGGTACCTTCGACGTCTCCCTGCTGGAGATCGGCGACGGCGTCGTCGAGGTGAAGTCCACCTCCGGTGACACCCACCTCGGCGGTGACGACTGGGACCAGCGGATCACCGACCACCTGATCAAGACCTTCAACGGTCAGCACGGGGTCGACCTCGGCAAGGACAAGATGGCCCTGCAGCGGCTGCGCGAGGCTGCGGAGAAGGCCAAGATCGAGCTCTCGCAGTCCACCCAGACCACGATCAACCTGCCGTACATCACGGCGTCCGCCGAGGGTCCGCTGCACCTGGACGTCGCGCTGACCCGCGCCGAGTTCCAGCGGATGACCTCCGACCTCATCGACCGCTGCAAGCACCCCTTCCAGCAGGCGGTGAAGGACGCGAACATCAAGGTCAGCGACATCGACCACGTGGTGCTCGTCGGCGGTTCCACCCGGATGCCGGCCGTTGTCGACCTGGTCCGCGAGCTCACCGGCGGCAAGGAGCCCAACAAGGGCGTCAACCCGGACGAGGTCGTCGCCGTCGGCGCCTCGCTGCAGGCCGGTGTGCTCAAGGGCGAGGTCAAGGACGTCCTGCTGCTCGACGTCACCCCGCTGTCCCTCGGCATCGAGACGAAGGGGGGAATCATGACCAAGCTCATCGAGCGCAACACCACGATTCCCACCAAGCGCTCGGAGATCTTCACCACCGCCGAGGACAGCCAGCCGTCGGTGCAGATCCAGGTCTTCCAGGGCGAGCGCGAGATGGCCGCGTACAACAAGAAGCTCGGCATGTTCGAGCTGACCGGCCTGCCGCCGGCCCCGCGGGGCATGCCCCAGATCGAGGTCACCTTCGACATCGACGCGAACGGCATCGTGCACGTGTCCGCCAAGGACCTCGGCACGGGCAAGGAGCAGTCGATGACCATCACCGGTGGCTCCGCGCTGCCGCGGGACGACATCGACCGCATGGTTCGCGACGCCGAGCAGTACGCGGAGGAGGACCGCAACCGCCGCGAGGAGGCCGAGACCCGGAACAAGGCGGAGACCCTCGTCTACTCCACCGAGCGGTTCCTCGCCGAGAACGGCGACAAGATCGACGCCGCGGTGAAGTCGGACGTGGAGGAGAAGCTCGGCACCCTGCGCGGCGCCGTCGCCGGCACCGACACGGCCGCGATCCGCGAGGCCGCCGACGCTCTCGCGGCAGCGAGCCAGGCCATGGGCCAGGCCATGTACGCCCAGGCCGCCCAGGACGGCGCGGGCGCGCCCGGCGCCGGCAGCCCCGCCGACGACGACGTGGTCGACGCCGAGATCGTGGACGAGGAGGACAAGAAGTGACCTCCAGCCAGTCCGGTGACTGGTGGGGCACGGGCGGCGGAGACGACGGCGAGGAGCCCCACGTGGTCGTGCGCGACCGGCGACGGATCGATCCGGAAAGCGGTGAGGTGCGACCCGAGTCCGCTTCCCCGGCTGGCGCGCCGGCGGGATCGGCTCCCGCCGGCGGGCCCGGCCAGGGTGCCGACAGCGAGCTGGCCGAATCCCTGCGGGCGCAGCTCGTCGAGCGGACAGCCGACCTGCAGCGGTTGAAGGCGGAGTTCGACAACTACCGCCGCCGGGTTGAGCGCGACCGCCAGCAGATCGGCGAGCAGGCCACCGCGAAGGTGCTGGCCAGCCTGTTGTCGACCCTCGACGACATCGGCCGTGCCCGTGATCACGGTGACCTCGAAGGGCCGTTCAAGGCGATCGCCGAGGCGCTGGAGACAGCGCTGGAAGCAGCCGGCCTGGAACGCTACGGCGCACCCGGCGACGAGTTCGACCCGTCGATCCACGAGGCTCTCATGCACTCGTACCGGTCGGACGTGAACGGACCAACCTGCGTGGACGTGTTCCGTGCCGGCTACCTGCACGCCGGTCGCGTGCTGCGCCCGGCGCAGGTCTCGGTCGCCGAGCCGACCGGCGAGCCCACCACTGCGCCGCCGGCGGCCGCGGAACCGGTCGCCGAGACGGCTGGCCGGCCCGCGGAGCAGGGCGAGCGCGCCGCCCCGATGCCGGACGACACCGGCAGCATCCCCGGACCGGACAACGGCGAGCCCACTGTCAGCGCCGACTGAGAGTGGGGGCCAAGGCCGCCCGGCCGGCCGTGACGCGCCGGCCGGGGTCCGTCCCGACCGCGGCGGAGCCGGCCGGCCATCGTCTCGCCCTGGCGGGCGATTCGGGCGGGATGACACGATGAGGGAAGGAGGGGCGCCGTGAGTGTTCGCGACATGGTCGAGAAGGACTATTACGCCGCTCTCGGCGTTCCAAAGGACGCCTCGGCGGCCGACATCAAGAAGGCGTACCGCAAGCTGGCCAGGGAACTGCACCCGGACAAGAACCCGGGGGACGCCAAGGCCGAGGCGCGCTTCAAGGAGGTGTCCGAGGCCTACGACGTGCTCTCCGACGAGAGTCGTCGGCGCGAGTACGACGAGGCCCGGGCTCTGTTCGCCGCCGGTGGGCGGCCCGGTGGTTTCACTGGCGGGCGGCCGGGAGGCTTCGGGGCACCCGGCGGCTTCGGCGCGCCGGGTTCGGCCTACGGCGGCAGCCCGAACCTCAACTTCGAGGACCTGCTGGGCGGGGCGGGCGGCGGCGGCCTGGGCGGCTTCTTCGACATGTTCCAGCGCTCGTCGCCGGGACGTGGGCCGCGCCGCGGTGGTGACATCGAGGCAGAGGTCACGATTCCGTTCGAGAAGTCGCTGACCGGCCTCGAGGCATCGGTTCGCCTGCCGGGCGCCGCCACCTGCACCACCTGCGAGGGCAGTGGCGCTCGGCCTGGCACCGCACCCCGGACCTGCCCGACCTGCCGGGGCCTCGGGGTGGTCTCCCGTTCCCAGGGCGGGTTCGCGCTGTCCGAGCCGTGCCGTGACTGCCTGGGCAAGGGCACGATGATCGACCATCCCTGCCCGGACTGCCGGGGCACCGGTCGCCGGGAGCGTGAGCAGCGCATCCGGATCCCCCCGGGAGTCAGTGACGGTCAGCGGCTTCGCGTCCGCGGCCGCGGCACCCCCGGTGAGCGCGGCGGACCAGCCGGTGACCTGGAGGTGACGGTTCACGTCCTACGCCACCCGATCTTCGATCGGGAGGGCAGCAACCTGACCATCACCCTGCCCGTGACGATCACCGAGGCGGCGCTGGGCGCCTCGGTCCGGGTGCCCACGCTCGACGGCGCCCCGCTCACGGTGAAAGTGCCGGCAGGCACCTCCAGCGGGCGGCGGCTGCGCGCTCGCGGCCGCGGTGTGCCGATGTCCGGGGGCGGGCACGGCGACCTCATCGTGACGCTCGAGGTGACCGTGCCCAAGCCGGCCGATCTCTCGCCACGCGCCCGCACGGCGTTGCTGGAGTTCGCCCAGGCCCACCCCGAGGACCCCCGGGCGCCATTGATGGAACGGATGGAGGCAGGGGAATGACCGCGCGCCCGAACCGCACGTCCGACCCGCCCGCCGCGTCCCGCGCGCGGACCGCGCCGGCACGCCGAGCGGGCCAGCAACCCGCACCCGAGGCACCGCTCTCGGCCACCGAGGTACGTCCGGAGGGCTACTACCCCACTGGACCACTGCCTGGCCCGGCCCATGACGAGGACGCGCCGGTCTACGTGATCTCGATCGCCGCGCAGCTCGCCGGCATGCATCCGCAGACCCTGCGCTCCTACGACCGGCTCGGGATCGTCACGCCGGGACGAACCGCGGGGCGGGGGCGCCGGTACTCCGCCCGGGACGTCGCTCTGCTGCGGGAGGTCCAGCGTCTCTCCCAGGAAGAGGGCGTCAACCTCGAGGGCATCCGCCAGGTCCTGCGGCTCGGTGCCCAGGTGCTGGCCCTGCAGGCGCAGGTGCGTCAGCTCACCGAGGAGTTGGCGCACGCCCGCGCCGACGCGGCGCGACAGGTGGCCGAGGCGCACGCCAGCCACCGCCGGGATCTCGTCCCGGTCGACCGCGGGGCAGTCGTGGTATGGCGGCCGCTTCCCCGCCGCTGAGGGCGCGGCCGGCAGAGGCGCCGGCCCCGCTCCACCGCCCGACCTCAGGGGGCTTGCCGGGTCCGTCACGGACCGCGGGAAGCCCCTTCGCCGTTTCGGGCGACCGCCACACATCAGGACAGAGTTGAGCGGGAACGACTCAGGTATACTGAGCGTTGTATCTCGCGACAACGACTTTCCCCGACCCCCCTGGGATCCGCCATGAACGCTGAACGCCTCACCGCCCGCTCGCAGGAGGCTCTGTCCGCGGCGATCAGCCGAGCCACCGGCGACGGCTCACCGCTCGTCGATCCGCTCCACCTGCTCGCCGCGCTGCTCGAATCCCCCGACGGGGTCGGTGCCACCCTGCTGTCCTCGGTCGGTGCCTCCGTCGAGTCGGTCCAGGCCCGTGCGGAGGCGGCCGTCTCCCGGCTGCCCCGGGCGACGGGGATGAGCGTCTCGGCCCCTCAGCTGTCCCGCCAGCTCATCGCCGTCCTCAACAACGCCGAACGGCAGGCCGCGCGGCTGGGGGACGAGTACACCTCCGTCGAGCACCTCGTCGTCGCGCTCGCCGAGGAAGGCGGCGAGGCGAGCCACATCCTCACCGCGGCCGGCGCCACGGCGGACGCGCTGCGCGGCGCGTTCGACAAGGTCCGCGGCGGCGCCCGGCGGGTGACCAGCCGGGATCCGGAAGGCTCCTACCGCGCGCTCGAGAAGTACTCCATCGACCTCACCGAGCGGGCCCAGCAGGGCAAGCTCGACCCGGTCATCGGCCGCGACGCCGAGATCCGCCGCGTGATCCAGGTGCTGTCCCGGCGCACCAAGAACAACCCGGTCCTGATCGGCGAGCCGGGCGTCGGCAAGACGGCGATCGTCGAGGGCCTGGCGCTGCGGGTCGTCGCCGGCGACGTGCCGGAGTCACTGCGCGGGCGGCGCATCGTCTCCCTCGACCTGGGCTCCATGGTCGCGGGCTCCAAGCTGCGTGGTGAGTTCGAGGAGCGGCTGACCTCCGTCCTCAACGAGATCCGCGAGGCCGAGGGCCAGATCATCACCTTCATCGACGAGCTGCACACCGTCGTCGGCGCCGGTGCCGCCGAGGGCGCGATGGACGCGGGCAACATGCTCAAGCCGATGCTGGCCCGCGGCGAGCTGCGCATGATCGGCGCCACCACCCTCGAGGAGTACCGCACCCGCATCGAGAAGGACCCCGCGCTGGAGCGGCGCTTCCAGCCGGTGCTGGTCGGCGAGCCGACCGTCGAGGACACCATCGGCATCCTGCGCGGCCTCAAGGAGCGTTACGAGGTGCATCACGGCGTCCGGATCACCGACGCCGCGCTCGTCGCCGCCGCCACCCTGTCGGACCGCTACGTCACCGCCCGCTTCCTGCCGGACAAGGCCATCGACCTCATGGACGAGGCCGCGTCCCGGCTGCGGATGGAGATCGACAGCCGACCGGTCGCGATCGACGAGCTCGAGCGAGCCGTGCGCCGGCTCGAGATCGAGGACATGGCGCTGTCGAAGGAGAACGACGAAGCCTCCCGCGAGCGGCGGGAGCGGTTGCAGCGCGAGCTGGCCGACCGGCGGGAGGAGCTGAACACCCTCACCGCCCGCTGGCGCCGGGAGAAGGACTCGATCTCCGAGGTCCAGAAGATCAAGGAGGAGCTGGAGAACGCCCGGCGGGCGGCGGAGCTCGCCGAGCGCGACCTCGACCTGGCGAAGGCCGGCGAGCTTCGCTACGGCACCATCCCGACGCTGGAGAAGCGGTTGACGGACGCCACGGACGCGCTGGCCGCCACCGACGCCCCCGGCGGGGCCATGCTCAACGAGGAGGTCGGCCCCGACGACGTCGCCGAGGTCGTCGCAGCCTGGACGGGCATCCCAGCCGGACGGCTGCTGGAAGGCGAGACCGCCAAGCTGCTGCGGATGGAGTCCGAGCTGCACACCCGCGTGATCGGTCAGGACGACGCGGTGCGGGCCGTGTCCGACGCGGTCCGCCGGGCCCGGGCGGGCATCTCCGATCCGGACCGTCCCACCGGTTCCTTCCTGTTCCTCGGGCCGACCGGAGTCGGCAAGACCGAGCTCGCGAAGGCGCTGGCGGACTTCCTGTTCGACGACGAGCGGGCCGTCGTCCGCATCGACATGAGTGAGTACGCCGAGAAGCACTCGGTCGCCCGCCTCATCGGCGCACCGCCCGGCTACATCGGCTTCGAGTCCGGCGGTCAGCTCACCGAGGCGATCCGCCGCCGGCCTTACAGCGCGATCCTGCTCGACGAGGTCGAGAAGGCCCACCCTGACGTCTTCGACGTGCTGCTGCAGGTCCTCGACGACGGGCGGCTGACCGACGGGCAGGGGCGGACGGTGGACTTCCGCAACACGATCCTCATCCTCACCTCCAACCTCGGTTCGCAGTTCATCGCCGATCCGACGCTCAGCCCGCAGGTGCGGCGCGAGTCGGTGATGGTCGCCGTGCGCGACGCCTTCAAGCCGGAGTTTCTCAACCGGCTCGACGACGTCCTCGTCTTCGACCAGCTCGGCCGGGAGGACCTGACCCGGATCGTGGACCTGCAGCTCGACCGGTTGCGCACGCGGCTGCAGGACCGGCGGATCGGTCTGACGGTCACCGACGCGGCGAAGAGCTGGCTGTCCGACGTCGGCTATGACCCGGTCTTCGGCGCGCGTCCGCTGCGGCGCCTGGTGCAGACCGCGATCGGCGATCAGCTCGCCCGGGAACTGCTCGCCGGGCAGGTACGGGACGGCGACGAGGTTCTCGTCGACGCCGCGCCCGGCGGCTCCGGCCTGAGCGTGAGCGCGGCGGCGAACGCCACCGCCAAAACGCTCTGACCCCGGCGTTCTGGCCGCGGCCAGCGCCCGGGCGCAGGCGACCCACGCGGTGCGTGCACCCGGCTACCGCCGGCCGATCGTCGGCGTATGCCAGATCGCACAGTGTGGTCCCGACGTAGGGTCGGCGCATGGCGGGCAGATCGAACATCGTCGTTTCGGCGGCCGTGCGGGAGGCGCTGGCCGTCGGAGCACCAGTAGTGGCGTTGGAATCGACGCTGATCGCGCACGGCCTGCCCCGGCCACGCAATCGGGACGTCGCTCTGGAGCTCGAGGACCAGCTGCGCGAGAAGGGGGTGACACCCGCCACGGTCGCGGTGATCGACGGGCTTCCCCGGGTCGGCCTGGACGAGGCCGACCTGCGGCGGATCGCCGACGACACGGCCGTACTCAAGGTGTCCGTCCGCGACCTGCCCGTTGCCTGTGCGACCGGGAGGACAGGCGCGACGACGGTCGCGTCCACCGCGCTGCTCGCGGCCCGTGCGGGGATCCGGGTATTCGCCACGGGCGGTCTCGGCGGCGTGCACCGGGGAGCCGGCGACAGCTTCGACGAGTCCGCCGATCTGGTGGCGCTGGCAACCACGCCGATCACCGTGGTCTGCGCCGGGGTCAAGTCGATTCTCGACGTCGGCGCGACCCTCGAACGGCTGGAGACCCTCGGCGTCACCGTGCTCGGATATCGGACCTCCACGTTCCCCGGCTTCTACCTGCAGCACACCTCCTATGACCTGGACTGGCGAGTCGGCGAGCCGGGACAGGTCGCCACCGTCATGGCGGCGGCCGACGCGATGGAACTGGCCTCGGCCATCGTCGTCGCCAACCCCCTCCCGACCGACCAGGCGCTCGACCCGGCCCTGCATGACCGGGTGCTGACCGACGCGCTGACCTGGGCCGCGGACCGCGGCATCCGCGGCAAGTCCGTCACCCCGTTCCTGCTGGAGACCTTCCACCTCGAGACGGGCGGCGCCAGTCTCGAGGTCAACATCAACGCGGTGCGCAACAACGTCTCCGTCGCCGCGGACGTCGCCGTCGCCTGGGCGCGGACCGCGGCGTCAGATCCCGGTCAGCCTGGGTGATTTCCGTCGGCCCGCGCGGCGCCGACGACGTGGAGCTGCGACGATTCCCGGCGAGGGCCGTGGCGCCGGGTGAGCGGGGAGATCCCGACCGCGTCGCGCGGACCACCCTCCGCGCTGTCTGAGCGACGGCGACGGGGGGCTGATCGCGACCCGGCCGGGAAGGGGCTGTCGGGTCGTGTCGTGGATCATCGGGCGACGCTCCGCCTGGGTGGTGATCGTGCTGTGGCTCGCCATCGCGGCGGCCCTGAGTCCCCTCGCCTTCCAGCTTCCGGACGCGCAGAGGAACGACGCGGCGGCGTTCCTGCCCTCGGACGCCGAATCGACCCGACTGCTCGCCGAGCAGCGACACTTCCCGGGCGGCGACGCCGTCCCGACGATCGTCGTCCTGGACAGGCCGGGCGGTCTGACCAACGCCGATCGCGCGGCCGCCGCCAGGATCGGGCAGGCGTTGCGCCCCTTCGCCTCCGGTCCGGTACTCGGACCGGTCCCCTCCCCCCACAACCGGACGCTGATCCTCACCGTTCCCCTCGCGCAGCGCGACGACGCCTCCGCGTTCACCGACGATGTCCGCGAGATGCGCCGGGTCGCGCGCCCCCTGGTACCGCCCGGCGCCCAGATCGCGATCACCGGCCCCGCCGGGCTCGTCGCTGACGCCTTCCACCTGTTCAGCACGATCGAGACCCTCCTGCTGCTCGTCACCGCCACGATCGTCGCGGTGATCCTGCTGGTGGTGTATCGCAGCCCGTTCCTCTGGCTGGTGCCGCTGATCTCGGTCGGCATCGCCGACCAGACGGCGGCGGGCATCGTCTACCTGCTCGCCCGGCACACCGGGCTGACCGTCAACGGGCAGAGCTCCGGCATCCTGCGGGTACTCGTCTTCGGTGCCGGTACGGACTACGCGCTGCTGCTCATCGCCCGCTACCGGGAGGAACTCACCCGGCACCGCGACCCGCGCCGGGCGATGAGGGAGGCCGTCTCCCGCGCCGGACCGGCGATCCTGGCCTCCGCCGGCACCGTGATCATCGGCATGCTCTGCCTGCTGTTCGGGTTGCTCGCCTCCGACCGCGGGCTCGGCCCGGTGGGCGCGATCGGCATCAGCACCGCACTGATCACGATGATGACGCTGCTCCCCGCGGCGCTGGTGCTGTGCGGGCGCCGGCTGTTCTGGCCGCGGATCCCGCATTTCGGGGAGCATCCGCCAGTCACGGACACGGCCAGGCGCGGGCCGGCCGCGCGCACCGCGCACGCCGCGGCGCTGGCGGCGCCGACGATCCCGGGCCACGAGGACCTCACCGAGTTCGACCTCGCCGAGGAGGAGGGCCGCTGGGTCCGCATCAGCGCGGCGATCGACCGGCGCCCCCGCACCGTGTGGGTGCTCACGTCCCTGCTCCTCGGCGCCCTCGCCATCGGCCTGCTGGCGATGGACACCTCGCTGCGGCAGGACGAGGGGTTCCGGCACGGCGTCGAGTCGGTGCGCGGCATCGGGCTGGCGTCGGCCGACTTCCCGCCCGGTGCCACCGCGCCGACCTACGTCATCGTCGACGAGGGGGCCGCCCGGGCGACCGCCGCCATCCTGCGCGGCTCCCCGGAGGTCGCGGCCAGTACCGAGGTGGGCCGGACCGGCGGGAAGGCGCAGTTCCTCGTCGTGCTGCGCTCGCGACCGGACAGTCCGGAGTCGTTCGCGGCGGTGTCGTCGCTGCGGGAGCGGTTGCACGGGCTGGCGGGGGCGCAAGCGCTGGTCGGGGGGAACACGGCGGTGAACCTCGACGTGCGCCGGGCGGCGGAGCGGGACCGTCAGGTCATCATCCCGATGGTGCTCGCCGTCGTCCTGGTGGTGCTCGTCTTCCTGCTACGGGCGGTCGTCGCCCCCCTGCTGCTGATGGCGACGGTGGTGCTGTCGTACCTCGCCGCCCTCGGCGCGAGCGCGGTCGCCTACCGGTGGCTCTTCGGATTCCCCGGATCAGATCCGTCCCTGCCGCTGTTCGCCTTCATCTTCCTGGTGGCGCTCGGCGTGGACTACAACATCTTCCTGATGACCCGGGTGCGGGAGGAGACGGCACGGATCGGCTCGCGGCCAGGCGTGCTGCACGCCCTGGC
The DNA here is from genome assembly GCF_059816245.1 of Frankia sp. RB5. Lineage (NCBI taxonomy): Bacteria > Bacillati > Actinomycetota > Actinomycetes > Frankiales > Frankiaceae > Frankia > Frankia sp. RB5. The sequence goes on along the minus strand of NZ_JCBATA010000017.1, from coordinate 63,853 downwards.
GGTGACCGGTGGCGTCATCACCTCCGCCGGCGTCGTGCTCGCCGCCACCTTCTCCGCGCTGGTCATCTTCCCCCTGGTGCAGCTCGCCGAGGTCGGCTTCGTGGTCGCCTTCGGCGTCCTGCTCGACACGCTGGTCGTGCGGTCGATCCTGGTACCGGCGCTCGCGCTGGACATCGGTCGCGCCATCTGGTGGCCCGGCCGGCTCGCCCGCGCGAACGACGGCTTCGACGCGGGCGGCACCTGACCGGACGGGCCCGACCAGCACCGCACGGGGCCGACCAGCACCGGGATGGCCCGATCGGGCCTGGCCCAGGAGCACCAGCCATCACCGGTCCGGCGCCGCTCACCCCAATCCGCTCGGACGTATCCAGGCCGCGACCTATCGTTGCGACATGGCCGACGTTCTCCTGGCGGACCCCGCGGGGTGGCGGGTCCTGTCGCCGGACCTGCGGCGACTGCGTCGCACCCTGCTGATCCTCGGAGCCGTTCCCGCGGTGGTGCTCACCGTGCTGGTCACGGTCGCCGTCGGCGGCTGGCCGTGGTCGCTGGTCGCCCTGGTGCCCCTCGCCGTCGCGGGCTGGGCCTGGCTCGCGATTGGCCGGGTGTGCCGGGCCTGGCGGTACGCCGAGCGGGAGGACGACCTGCTGATCAGCCGGGGCGTGCTCGTCCAGCGGCTGGTGGTGGTGCCCTACGGCCGGTTGCAGCTCGTCGACGTCACCGCCGGACCGCTCGCCCGCCGGTTCGGCATCGCCCGGGTGCAGCTGCACACCGCCGCCGCGACCAGCGACGCCGTCATTCCCGGCCTGCGCCCGCCGGAGGCCGCCCGGCTGCGCGACGCGCTGACCGAACGCGGCGAAGCCCGGTCGGCCGGCCTGTGACGACGCAGCGCGGCGCCGCCGACGACACCTCCGTCGCGCCGGTCCCCATCCACCCGGCCGCCACGACGGGCCCCGCCGGCCGCGGCATACCGGTCCCACGGTCCGATCCGCCCGCGCCCGTGCGGGGCGAGGCACCGGCGGCCGCCCCGGATGGTTTTCACCGCCTGCATCCGCTGACGCCGTTCCTGCGCGGCTGGGTGATCGTGGCGGCGTTCGCGGCGACCGTCGGGCGCAACCTCGCCGAGGATGTCACCGCCCGGGCGATCGGGCTGACCATGATCTTCCTCATTCCGGCCGCCGGGCTCTACGGCTACACCGCCTGGCGGTTCACCCGGTACCGCATCGAGCGCGACGACCTGCGCCTGGACACCGGTCTGCTGGTCCGCCGGACCCGGTACGTCCGGCTGGACCGGCTGCAGTCCGTCGACATCGTCCAGCCGCTGCTCGCCCGGTTCACCGGGCTCGCGATCCTGCGGCTCGACCTCGCCGGCCGGGAGCATCGGGAGCGGGCCGACGGCGACGGCGGTGAGGCCGCCTCCGACCTGCGCTACCTGTCGCTCGGGCACGCCCACCGGCTGCGCGCCACGCTGCTGACCGCCGCCGCGGGACTCGGGGGTGATGCCCCCGAGGCCCCCCACCAGCGTCTCGCCGAGGTGCCGCCGCGCCGGCTCGTCGCCGCGATCGCGCTGTCCCCGGCGCCGTGGGTGGCCCTGTTCGGCGCGGTGGCGATCGCCGTCCCGTCGTTGCTGACCGGGACGCGGGCCGGCTTCCTCGGCGCCGTCCCGCTGCTCGGCTGGCTGTGGCACCGCACGATCCGGGTGTTCGCCGCCGGCTACCCGTACACGGTGTCCACGTCGCCGAACGGGCTGCGCATCGACAGCGGGCTGCTCGAACGCGCCCACGCGACCATTCCGCCGGGCCGGGTCCAGGCGATCAGCGTCGTCGAGCCGCTGCTGTGGCGCCCGTTCGGCTGGGCCACGATCCGGATGAACGTGGCCGGACGCGGGCCGTCCGTGCTGCTGCCGGTGGCCCGCCGCGCCGACGCGCTGGATCTGGTCGGCAGGCTGCTGCCCGGAGTGGACCTCGGGCGGGTCCGGCTGGACCGCCCGCCGCGGCGCGCCGTCCTGCTGGCGCCGCTGCACTGGTGGGCGCTGGCCTGCGGCGCCGACGACGCGGCGTTCGTCAGCCGGCACGGCCTGCTGCGCCGGCACACCGACGTCATCGCGCACGCCAAGGTGCAGAGCATCCGGATGGTGGCGAATCCGCTGGTCCGGGTGCTGGGGCTGGCCGATGTGCAGCTCGACACCACCGGCGGCCCGGTCCGGGTCAAGGCCGGGCTGCGCGGGAGGGAGGAGGCACTGCGGATCGTCGCCGCGCAGGCGGAGCGGTCCCGGCTGGGCCGGCGCAGGGCAGTCCCCGGCGCCGAGCCACCCCCGGGAGACGGACCGCCCTGAGCACGCGGGCGACGGCGGGCGGGCGGCAGCGGGCGGGCGCTCAGCCGAAGGCCGGGAACTCCGGTCCGAAGACCGAGCCCCACAGGGCGACGGCCTCCTCGTGGTCGCCGGCCTGCTCGGCCGCCAGCGCCTTCGTCGAGTAGATCCGGGCGAGCCGGATCGTCTCACCGAGGGCGTCGTGGTCCTCCGGGCGGACGTAGCTGGCCAGGTCGCCACCGACGTCGGCCGGGTCGGGCACGGCGAGGCCGACCTCGTCCATGTACCGGAACACCTCGGCCAGGCCCTGCCGGGTGTTGAGTCCCTTGCCGGCGAGAACCTGGCCGGCGAGCGCCTCGATGTGGAACGAGCGCAGATGGCTGCCGCACACCCGGTTCCACGCCTTGAGCAGCCGGACCGCCGAGATCACCCGGGGACCGAGATCCGCCGTCCAGCTCATGTGCCGCTCCGGGCGGGTCGGCAGCCAGCCGCCGACCCGGTCGGGCATCACATAGCCGGCCCGCGGGTGGTCGAACGCGGGGACGAGGTGCACGTCGGGCGGCGAGTCGTAGACGATGCGCAGCGCCTGGCCGCGGCTGCCGATCGTCTGGATCCGCTCGCCGCCGATCGCGTTGCGCACGCAGAGCACCAGGTCGCGCGAGTCCCAGCGGAATCGCTTCCAGGCGCTGTTCGCCGCCGAGAAGACCGCGAAGATGTCCACCTCGTCCAGCGGGCGGATCATCGTGTCCCGCCCGGCGGAGCCGATCGTGGCCACGCCGACCAGCGGCAGCGCGCAGCGCGGCGGGAAGATCGCCCGCAGCGCGCGCTCGGCCTCGTCCCGGCGGGCGGCGATGACCGCCTTGTCCTCGGCGGACAGGCGGATCATGTCGTCGAGCTTGGCGAAGGCCCGCGCGGTCGTCCCGACCAGCAGCGGGCCCGTCAGCGCCCCGGTCGACGGGTTGATCGGCCCGGTGGGCGGGTGGGACGACGCATCGGTGGCGCCGCCCTCGGGCGGGAACAGGGCGTTCGGCGCGCCGGGCGTGGACTCGTTCGACCGTCGCCAGTGTGACGGAATGATCAGATGGTCATAGGTGACCTCGCCCGGCCGGACTCCGGCCGGTGTTCCCCGAGGGGTTTCCACGCTCATGCTGCTGACCTCCCAGGCGCAGGTAGCGCCGAACCGTTCGGGCTCCCCTCCCCGGACGCGCGACGGACCTCCCACGGCCCGTCGCGGACGCCCCGCCCTCGCTCGGCCCGTCGGCCAACGGTCGCGACATCGCTTTACATGGTGCCCCAGGGCATCACGGTCTGAACAGGGGGCTGCCGGCGCGGCGTGTCCGCCACCCGACGTGTGACGGTGAAATTACGAGAACGAGGGTGTCGCGCGCCTGACATCAGGCCATCGGAACGGCAACACCCGCACAATGTTCCGTGTGTCCGCACGACCGTTCTTACCAGGTCGTTTCGTGCGGATCACCGCGAGGCGCGGCGGACCGCCACCGGGCGGTGCCCCGCCAGCTCACCGCGTCCTCGCACCGAGGTGTGCCCGCCGGGACCACATGACGCACAGTGACGTGACGGCAGGCTCACTCGGCGGGCGGCCGCAGCCAGATCCGCCACCACTCGGCTACCAGAACCGGGGTGGGCACGAAGGACGTCGCCTGCCCCAGCCGCTTCCCGACGGCGTCGCCGCGCTGGATCCGCGTCTCGACGAGCGCCCCGCGATACTCCAGCCAGCCGGCGGCCGCCCGGACCGCCTCGGTCGCGTAGCCCTCCCGCCGGGAGCCGAACACGATCGACACCCCCACGACGGCCCGGCGGCCATGGGTGTCCGCGGCGAGCAGGCCGACGGCCGCCGCCTCGGACCTGCGCCGTAACACCCAGGTCAGCACCGACCGGCCGGCGCCGGCCCGGCGGCGCAGCTCGCGGCGCAGGGATCCGGCCGGGTCGAGGGGATCCGGCGCGGGTGCGTGCGGATCGGTGCCGACAATGCCGCCGTAGGGCCCGCCGGTGGTCGGGCCACGCCCCCCCGATCGGGCCATGACCGCGGTGTAGGCCAACGCCGGGGCTAGTTCCTCGGCGACATAGCCGGCGTTCCAGATGGTCAGCGGCAGGGCCAGCAGCCGGGGCGTGGTGAGGGTCGGCCCTTCACCCACGACGGGACGGTTCCCGCACTCCGAGCAGTCCGCGTTCGCGCAGCCAGACCTCCGTGCGGGCCATCCCGTCGGCGAGTGACACGGCCGGCTCCCAGCCGGTCAGCTCGCGGATCCGGGCGGTCGAGAAACCGACCTCGCGGGTCAGGTCGCGTACTCCGAGCGGGCCCACGTCGATCCGCGCCCGCGGGTCGACGCCGGCGGCGAGCCGGGCCCCGATGCCCCGGACCAGCCCCGCGCCCGGCCGACCGGGCCCCCGACCGGACGCGCCACCCGCCGCCCACGCCGCCTGCCCCTGCTCCGCCGCGGGCCCCGACATGCCGCCGCCCCGGTCCGCGACCAGGACGTCCGTCGGATCGCCGGCCGTCGGGGCGACGCCCGGCGCGCCGCGCGACCCCGGCTCGGTGGACCCGTGGGCCAGCGCGCGGACGCGGTCCAGGGCGCCGACGGCCTCGAACACGCGGGCGGGCACCGAGCGGGGCGCCGGCAGATCGAGCATCCGGCTGTACCAGCCGAAGAACTCGGCGGCGCTCACCGGCGCGCCGCCGGTGACGTGCAGCACCGTGCCGGCGACGGCCTCGCGGTCCGCGGCGGCCACCGTCGTGACCGCGTCGACGACGTCGTCGACATGCACGGGGCTGACGAGCCCGCGCCCGCCGCCGACCAGCACGAATCGGCCGGCCCGCAGCAACAGCACCGGCCACAGGGTCCACCGGCCGGCCCGCGGGCCGTAGGCGTCACCGATGCGCAGGACGGTGGCGCCGAGCCCGTGCGCGGCGGCGGAGCCGACCGCCTGCTCGGCGGCCGCGAGGGCGTCGGCGCGGGCGTCCCCGGTCAGGCCGACGGGAGAGAACTCGTCGAGCAGCGGCCCGTCCGCGCTGGCGCGCGGGGACCCGGCGGCCCCGGCCGGGGTGGACGACGGCGGCCGGGACAGGACATCCACGCAGGACAGATGCAGGAACCGATCGACGCCGGCCCGGGTCGCCGCGTCGAGCAGCGATGCCGTACCGCCGATCGCGACCCGGCGGACCTCCGCGGGTGGTACCCGGACCGGCGCGCCGGCACGTCCCGGCCGCACCGGGGTGAGTTCGGCGACCCCACCGGTCCCGACGGCGGCCGCGTGGACGACCAGGGCGGCGCCCTCGAGCGCCCGCTCCCACTCCCCCGGCCGGGTGACGTCGGCCTGGACGACGCCGGGTGACCGGCGGATGTCCAGCGCGACGACCTCGAACCCCTGCCGGCGCAGCGCATGGGTCAGCGCCCCGCCGAGGAAACCGGCCGCGCCGGTGACCACCGCCCGAACCACGGTCTCTCCTCCTGCCCGGGGCGCCCGCGCCGGGGCCGCCCGCGCCGACGGCGCTGTCGCGACCGCCGCCGCCCGGCCCGCCCGGTGCACGCGACACCCGGGCCGCCGTCGGCGACGATGTCCAGACCCTACGGGATACACCCGGCCACGGACGCGGACGTCCCGCGGGTCAGGCTGGCACCGCCCCTCCCCGTGGCCGTCACCGGATCGTCACTCGGGGATCAGGCGACCGTCACCGATCCGGGGCACCTTCTCACCGTGCCGTCATCGGCGGGGCGTCCCGAAATCCTGGGTCCAGTAGACGCCGTAGGTGCCGCCGTTCGCGACGCCGACACCGATGCGGGTCAGGGCACAGTTGAGGATGTTCGCGCGGTGTCCGGGGCTGTTCATCCACGCCTGCATCACGGCGGCCGGGTCCCGCTGGCCGGCGGCGATGTTCTCCGCGGCGACGGAGAACGAGAAGCCCGCCGCCGTGATCCGGTCGAACGGGGTGCGGCCGTCCTGGCTGTTGTGGCTGAAGTAGTTGGCCGTGGCCATGTCCGCGCTGTGCGCCTGCGCCACGCTGGTGAGCACCGCGTCGACGGTCAGGTCGCCGCAGCCGGCCGCCCGTCGCTGCTGGTTCGTCGCCGCGACCACCGCGGTGGCGAACGCGCTCTGCCCGGTGGCGGGCGGGGCCGGCACAGTGGCCGGCGGGGCCGCAACGGTGGCGGGCGGGGCCGTGGTGGGCGCGGGTGGGGCCGCGCTCGGGGTGAGGCCGCCCGCCGGGGCCGGGATGGTGATCGGCGGCAGGGTCCAGACGGGTCGCGGCGACGGGCGCGAGGGCGTCGCGCCGGGTGTGCTCGCCGGACCGCTCGGGGCCGACGACGCCGGGGTCACCGGCGTCGTGGTCGCCGGAACCGAGGACGGCGTCGGCGTCGTGCCGAGGGGTGCCGACATCGGCTGCGCCGGCGTCTGGCCGGTGCTCGCGGCTGGCGACGCCGCGGTGCCCGGGGTGCCCGGGGTGGTGGCGCCGGGCGCACCGGCCGTGCCGGCGCCGACCGGGTTCGCCTTGCAGCCGGCCGCGCCGAACAGCAGGGCCGCGATCGCTACCGGGAGGAGCAGGGCACCCGCCGGATGGACGGGAACGGGCACGGCCCGGCGCGGGGAGATCTGGCGCCGGTTACGCGTGAGATACATGGGATCCTTCGCCTGGTCGGCCCCCCCGACCTAAGTGCTGGATCCGACCAGGCTAGTCAGTGGTAGCCCAAAATGGCCAGCCACCATAACGTTCTCGCCTGATGCGATCGTATGATCACGCGGTGCAGGCTACCCGGGGACCCCCCGATCGGGCCGTCCACTCACCGGACCGACGGCGGGAGACACGCGGGGACGACGCCCAGCGGCCCGGCGACCGGGTCACGGCCGACGCCCGGAAGCGCCCCTCTTACCCACCACCGCCCCGCCGGACCGGCCTCGCGCTCACCGGACCGGCCTCGCCCGGGCCTATCCGCCCTCGCCGACGGCCGTCCCGTCAGTACCGGGATCTCCGGCCTCGTGCCGGGAGCGATGGCGGCGCAGCAGCTCACCGCCCACTCCGGCCACGACGGAGACGACCACCACCACCGCGGCGAGCCAGCCGGCGGCGTCACGCAGCCCGGGGATCGCCGACGCCAGGTAGCCCAGCAGGATCAGGCCGGTACCCCAGACCAGCGCACCGGACACGACCGCGGCGAGGAAGCGGTACCACGGCATCGCCACCGCTCCGGCGAGTACCGGGGCGAAGGTACGCGCCCAGGGCACGAAGCGCGCGACGATGAGGGTGACCGAGCCGTACCGCCCGTAGAACTGCTCCGTGCGGGCCAGGGCGGAGGCATGCCGCCGCTCCAGGTAGGGCCGGCCCAGCCGAACCCCGGTGTAGTAGCCCGCCATCGCACCGAGGCTCGCGGCGATGGCGACCCCGACGCACAGGACGTAGATGGAGACGCCGGCGTCACCGTCCGCCGCGACCAGGCCGGCGGCGAACAGGATCGTGTCCCCGGGCAGCCAGAAGCCGACCAGGACCCCGCTCTCGATGAAGATCACCGCGAACAGTACGGCGTAGAGGGTCGTCCCGGACAGGCTGGCCACATCCACCCCTCCAGTGTGCCGGGCGATCCGTCCGTGCGGGGATCACCGCCGCGCCGCGACGCGGTCACGGACCACGCCCCGCCGGAGCCGGGCCGGCCACGACGGGCCATCCCCGGCATGCTCCCCGCGGGCCACCCCGCCGGGTCATGGGTCCGTGACCGGCGGCTCGGCGCGGTGCCGGCAGATTGCCCGGCGACGTCCGCCGCATCCGAGCACCCGAACGACGCCGGCCGTCATACCCTTCGCCCACCAACAGTCCGACGGCGGGCTTCGGCCCGATCGGGTTGTACTGCGCCGCCGTACATGGCTGATCGGCGCCCCGACAGCTTCGACAAGGAGCCCCACGATGCCCATCGCCACGCCAGAGATCTACGCCGAAATGCTCGACCGGGCGAAGTCGGAGTCCTTCGCCTATCCCGCGATCAACGTCACGTCGTCGCAGACCCTGAACGCCGCCCTGCGGGGATTCGCCGAGGCGGGCAGCGACGGCATCGTGCAGGTGTCCACCGGCGGTGCCGAGTACCTGTCCGGTTCCACGGTGAAGAACATGGTGCTCGGTGCCGAGGCGCTGGCCGAGTTCGCCCACCACGTGGCGAAGGCCTACCCGGTCAACATCGCCCTGCACACCGACCACTGCCCGGCCGACAAGCTCGACACCTACATCCGGCCGCTGATCGCCATCTCGAAGGATCGCGTCGCCGCCGGCCGCGACCCGCTGTTCCAGTCGCACATGTGGGACGGCTCCGCGGTGGAGCTCGAGGAGAACCTCAAGATCGCCGAGGAGCTGCTCGCCGACGCGACCGCCGCGCGCATCGTCCTCGAGGTCGAGATCGGTGTCGTCGGCGGCGAGGAGGACGGCGTCGTCGGCGCGATCGACGAGAAGCTCTACACCACGCCCGGTGACATGTGGCGGACGGCCGAGGTCCTCGGCTCCGGGGACAAGGGCCGCTACCTGCTGGCCGCCACGTTCGGCAACGTGCACGGCGTCTACAAGCCGGGCAACGTGAAACTCCGGCCGACGATTCTGCGCGACGGCCAGGAGCACGTCGCCCAGAAGCTCGGCCTGCCGGCCGGGGCGAAGCCGTTCGACCTCGTCTTCCACGGCGGCAGCGGCTCGGACCTCAGCGAGATCCGGGAAACACTGGACTACGGCGTCGTCAAGATGAACGTGGACACCGACACCCAGTACGCATTTACTCGCCCCATCGTGGACCACACCTTCAGGAACTACGACGGTGTTCTCAAGGTGGACGGCGAGGTCGGCGTGAAGAAGGCGTACGACCCGCGCACCTACGGAAAGCTCGCTGAAAAGGGCATGGCGGACCGCGTGGCGCAGGCCTGCGAGGACCTCCGCTCGGCCGGGCGCGCACTCGGCAAGGCCTAGAGGCACCGGAAGACACCGGAAGGCACAGTCCCCGGAAGACACACCACCGGGACGGGAGGCGCGGGCGCGGGAAGACTCCGACGCCACGCGCTCCCTGGCACTCGCCGGACATGAACCATCGGAACCGTCACGACCCGGAGGAGGACCGTCGGCCGCCCGGCCGGCCGTCCCCCGCCGGGAGGCCACCGGGTTCACCGTCCGGACCGATCCGACCGCGTCAGGCCAGGTCGGCCTGACGCGGGACGAGCATTTCGCCGGGCCACCCCCACACGCCGGCCGCCGATGGGCGCACGGACCGCTTCTCGCGTTCCCTGCGCCGATTCGGGGCCCGCCCGGGTTCTCCCGGCGGGACGCCCGTCCCGCACCCGGTCAGCCCACACGTAACGGACATCGGACCCCGTTCGCCACGCCCCGGAACCTGCCGGCGTCCCATATGATGCGCGCCCCTCTCGGTCCCCCAGCCGCACGCCGCGACTGGGGGACCACTGTTTCTCGCCGAGTGGTCCACTCCGGGTCCGATGGCGGTTCACGCTCATGACCAGCACGTTTCCTGCAGATCAACCGTCACGTCCCAGACGTTCCGCCCACAGGACCATCGGACTCCCAAGGAGGGCATCTGGTCCTATCCCCGCACCTCCTGCGCCCGATGCCACTGTGTGCACTCAGCTGGACACAGGGGGTCGCCAAACGACACCAATGTAAGTAGCGACCCGATTTCCGTTGCTTTTCTCACACAGGTAGGCTGAACGGGACGAAGCGACGTAACGGGTCATCTCTCCCAGAAGCCGTCGCGGACCCCAGCAAGCACCAGCACCTCCATGTCACGCATTCAGTGCGCTTCACCACGCTCCGCTTGTCATAACCCATCGGCAAGCAGGGTGATCAGGCGCGTACAAATGCCACTCTCCGCCATGCCGCCAGGTTGATGAGCGGGCGCGCACGCGCGATACCAGCCGCACCATGGCCCCCTCAAGCAGGCGCGCCGACTGTGCTCTTTTTCACGCGCCCTATTCAATGCTTGGCGACTCGCCGGGCGGCGTGGTTATGGTCTTCGCCGTGCCGCTCAACAACGTGCGGCATTCGTCGGGCGGCACGCCGAATCCTGCCCCCGGTCGACGATTTCTCACCCACAGGCGGCAGGAACGGGGGAACCATCTCCGAGCATCGAAAGGATTCGATGCTCTCGGGGTGAAGCCGTGAGCGACGGGCACCGGACCGTGATTCGGTGCGACCACACGTCCCCAGGAAATCCCTGGCATGGCCGGGCAGTTCCCAGCCCGAATCCGACAGCTCACCTCGCAGGCGTGGGGAAGGACCACAAACACATGTCCGACGCACGTACCAGTGGCCGACAATGGAGCGCCGGAACCCGCCTCCGGACGAGGGCCCTCATGGTGGCTCCGGTCCTCGCGGCGGCGGTAGGCGGCTCCATCGTCGTCAGCCAGCCGGCGGAGGCCGCCACCACCTGGGCAGGTTTGCGGCAGTGCGAGTCCGGCGGTGACTACACGACGAACACCGGAAACAGCTACTACGGTGCCTACCAGTTCTCGGCCGGCACCTGGCGCAGCCTGGGCTACTCCGGGCTGCCGCACCAGGCGGCGCCGGCCGTCCAGGACGAGGCCGCGCTGCGCCTCGCCCAGCGCTCCGGCTTCGGGCAGTGGCCGGTCTGCGGCCGTGGCATGGGCGCCGACCAGCTCGCGGGTGGATCGTCCTCGGGCGGCGCGGCGCAGGCCTCCCGCTCGGCGCAGCGCAGCGGGCTCACCGTGGCCCCCGCGGCGGCGACCAGCCCGAACTTCACCCGCAACCTCACCACCGCGCTGGTCCGCCAGAACCGCGCCGACGTGAGCGCCTGGCAGACCCGGATGAGCCAGCTGGGCTATCCGATCGCCGTGGACGGCCACTACGGCCCACGTTCCGCCGCCGCCGCCCGCGCCCTGCAGACCGCCAAGGGTCTTCACGTCGACGGCATCGTCGGCCCGGCGACCTGGCACGCCACCTTCGGCTGAGTCCCACGCCACGCGAGCGCGCCCGTTCGACCGGTCGGCGCGCCGCCGGGCGGCACCCCATCCATCAGGTCCACCCGGCCGCCGACGCGGGGACGCGCGTCCTGGCCCCGGACCGACGTTCCCCACCCGGTGCACCGGGCAGGGGGGCACTTCCGCTCGAACCGACCGGCCCACGCCGCCGCCCGGCGCAGCGCAGCGCCATGTGGAGAAACGGGCCGGTCGGGCCGGCGTCACCTGCCCGACGCCGGCACCCGCGCCACTCCCGCTCCACCCCGTGCCCGCCGGCGCCGCCGGGCACACCCGCGCCGCCCGGCGGGGCGGCACCCCCGGGCCCCGCAGTTTGCGCGTCCCATCTGGTTACTCCGAACCACCCCGGTTTGCGTGCCCTGCGCCGGTATCGCTAGAGTGCCGATCACTCGCCATCCCGGCGAGGCTGCCCGGACGGACGCCGAGTCCTGCCCACCGGCCAGGCGGCTCGCACGAGAACGCACCGCAGAGGGCAGGAGTGGGGGACCCACCATCCGGACGTCCTCGGACGTCCTCGGGGTTAAGTCGGCTCGACCCAGCGTTTTCGATGGGGAGATCGTTATCCCGCCACCGAAGACCCGCGGCCGGTCCGGCCGGGCCATCCCAGCCCGCACCCGACAGCTCACCCCGCAGGCGAACGGGATTGGACTGGCATGCCGTCAGGTCGGCGTGGAGGCAGACACCGGGCTCCGCAGGCTCCTTCGGCCGCGAGCCGCATTCTGCGCACCACCGGTGCGGTGACGGCCATCGTCGGCAGCGGGCTCGCGGTCAGCACGGTCGCCGCGGCCCCCGCCGGGGCCGCCACCGCGGATGACTTCTCGAAGCTCCGACAGTGTGAGTCCGGCGGCAACTACTCCATCAACACCGGCAACGGGTTCTACGGTGCCTACCAGTTCGACTCCCAGACATGGCACGGGCTCGGCTACTCCGGCCTCCCGCACCAGGCAGCGCCGGCCACCCAGGACGCGGCCGCCGCCAAGCTGTACAACTCCCGAGGCTGGTCGCCCTGGCCGTCCTGTTCTCGCAAGATGGGCCTCGTCAACAATGGTCCGGCCTCCGTCGGCTCGGGCGGCGACGTCATCGAGCAGGCCATCACTCCGGCCGAGCCGCCGATGACGCTGGATCGCGCCCGCCAGGAGATGGGCGACAACTCCTACAAGGGCACCGTCCTGTCCGCCCAGTACGGCGACGACGTCCGCCCGGACGCGTTCGTCTGGCAGGCCGCGATGCGCAACAAGGGCTTCGTGCTCACCGTCGACGGCAAGTTCGGCCCGCAGTCGCAGGGCATCGCCGCGCTCTACGGGTACCTGACCCGGGTCGACGACGGCCAGCCCGGCGCCGTGGGCCAGAGCCTCTGGAACGCCAGCGTCCGCTCCTGACGGCACCGCACGGGACGCCCCCGATGCGGCCCGTCACCGCCCATGCGGCAGGATGACCCCATGACGACGTCGTCCGAGCCTGGCCAGGGCCGCAACCTGTTCTCCGGGCCACCCCCGACGCTGCTGCCCTCGGACGCCACGGCCACCGGCGCGCTCGCGGCGGGCGAGGCGCCGGTGAGCGTCGCCGCGGCGGCGCCGGCGCTGAGCGCACCCTGGGCCGCGCTCGCCGAGCAGGCGCTGGAAGCGGACCGTCCCGTCGAGGCCTACGCGTACGCGCGCACGGGCTATCACCGCGGGCTCGACGCGCTGCGCCGGGCCGGCTGGCGGGGCACCGGCCCGATCCCCTGGTCGCACGAGCCGAACCGCGGCTTCCTGCGCGCGCTCGCCGCGCTCGCCCGGGCCGCCGGCGCCATCGGCGAGTCCGAGGAGGCCGACCGCTGCCGTGCCTTCCTGGCCGACAGCGATCCGGCCGCGGCCCGCGAACTCGGCCTCGACGCCTGAGGACGCCTTCGGCGACCCGCGCCACGTGGGCGCGCGAAGGCCGCCGCGCGGCGTGACCGTTGCCGCGGTGAGTGACCGCAACCCGGGCTCAGCGTGAGCAAGGCGGTCCGGCCTGCGGCTGCGTACGCACAAGGATCCGCGCACCGGCCACACCCGGCGGTCATCCCTAGTAACCTCGCCCGGTGCCTGCTCTAGTCCTCATCGGCGCCCAGTGGGGCGACGAGGGAAAAGGAAAGGCGACCGACCTCCTCGGCGGCGCCGTCGACTACGTCGTCCGTTACCAGGGCGGCAACAACGCCGGTCACACGGTGGTCATCGGGGAGGAGCACTACGCGCTGCACCTGATTCCCAGTGGCATCCTGCGCGCCGACTGCGTGCCGGTGATCGGCAACGGCGTCGTCATCGACCCGGGCGTCCTGCTCAGCGAGATGGACGGGCTGGCCGCCCGCGGGATCGACGTGTCCCGGCTGCTGATCAGCGCCAACGCGCATCTGATCATGCCGCACCACCGGGCGCTGGACCGGGTGATCGAGCGTTACCTCGGCAAGTCCCGCATCGGCACCACCGGCCGCGGCATCGGCCCGACCTACGGGGACAAGGTCGCTCGCACCGGCATCCGGGTGCAGGACCTGCTCGACCCGGGCATCTTCCGCAAGAAGCTCGAACTCGTGCTGCGGGAGAAGAACCAGGTCCTGGCGAAGGTCTACAACCGGCGCCGGATCGAGCTCGACGAGGTGTGCGAGGAGTACGCCGGTTACGCCAAGCGCCTCGGCCCGCACATCGCCGACACCGGCCTGGTCCTGGACAAGGCGCTGCGCTCCGGCCAGGTCGTGTTGCTGGAGGGCTCGCAGGGCACGCTGCTCGACGTCGACCACGGCACCTACCCGTTCGTGACCTCGTCGAACCCGACCGCCGGCTACGCGGCGACCGGCGCCGGCATCGGCCCCACGAAGATCAATCGGGTGATCGGCATCATCAAGGCGTACACCACCCGGGTGGGCGCGGGGCCCTTCCCCACCGAGCTCGACGACAAGGTCGGCGAGGAGCTGCGCCGCATCGGCGGCGAGTTCGGCGTGACGACCGGCCGCTCCCGGCGCACCGGCTGGTTCGACGCGGTGATCGCCCGCTACGCCGTGCGGGTCAACGGCGTGACCGACCTGTTCCTCACCAAGCTGGACGTGCTGTCCGGCTTCGACCGGGTGCCGATCTGCGTCGGCTACGACATCGGCGGCGAGCGCGTCGACGAGATGCCGATGACCCAGACCGAGTTCCACCACGCCAAGCCGATCTACACCGAGCTGCCCGGCTGGCACGAGGACCTCTCCGGCGTGCGCTCGTACGCCGACCTGCCGGCGGCGGCGAAGGACTACATCAGGGCGCTCGAGGAGTTGTCCGGCGCGCCGGTCTCGGCGATCGGCGTCGGCCCTGGCCGGGACCAGACCCTGGTCATCAACGAACTGGTGTAGGCCCAGGCACGTCCCGCCCCCACTTGCGTTACGCAGAGTTACCATCCAGGCTTGGATGGTCACACACTGCAAGAGCGGGTGGGGGGTGAGGACGGTGGCCGATGCCGGCTCCCGGCCATCCGGCGACGATCGCTCCGTGCCCGGCCAGGTGCCGCCGCTGTCCACGTCCGGTTCCGCGCCAGGGCCCGGCTCCGGGCCCGCCGCGCCGGTGTCCGCGCCGGTCGAGTCCCGGCCCGCGCTGCTGGCGCCGGCGGTGCGCCATCGCTTCCTGCGCCCGACCGACTCCGACGCCTGGCACGTCGGGTTCTCCCCGACCGGCGAGGCGCTGCCCGACACGCTGACCGACGTGCTGCTGCGCGGCAGCCACGCCATCCGCAGCTCGAAGCGCGCCGAGGCGCAGCGGCTGGAACGCGCGGCCGCCGTCGCCCATCACGTCGACGCCCAGATCCGCGACTTCCTCGACTTCTGCGCGGCCGAGCACCTCACCCCACCGGTCACCGTGCGTGCCAGCTCCGCACGCTCGCGCCGGTCGGCCGCCAGCCGATACGCCGACCATCCGCTGCCCGGCATCGACGCGCACCTGCGGGCCGAGACCGCGCCCCGGGACGAGTGGCCCGAGCAGGACGCCGACGGTCCTGGCCCGGACGGGCGAGCCGGGCGCGGCCGGCATGGCCGGCGAGGCGGTTCCGACGGTCGCGGCGGTCATGACCGCCGGCCCGGTCACGGCGGTCCGGACGGCAGGGGCGAGCGGGACGGGCTCGACCGGCGGGCGGTCCGCCCCGGCGTGGACGACCACGGCGCGGCCCGCCGGCGCCGCCCGCACCGGCGCGAACGGCTCCAGGCCTGGCCGCTGCTGTACTGGCGGTGCGAGTCCTTCCCGGTCGCCGGCCGGTCGCTGCACCTGTTCGTCGAGCCGGGCGGGCGGGCCTTCGAGGGCCGGGACGACCCGGCGCCGCTGACCGTGCTCGGCCGGGAGGTCCGGGTCTGGCCGGTGGACGCGGCGGCGATCGTCGCCGAGATGGCCGAGGTGGACGCGCGCCGCTGCGCGCTGCAGCTCGTCCACGGCATGGCCCACCTGCTCTGGCGCGCCGGCGTCGGTCTCTGAGCCGCACCGCCGGCCGGCATGCCGGGTGACGCGGGCGGAACCGGGACGCACCACATGATGATCAGCGCGCGCGCTACTCTGGGACCGTGACCCGACTCGGCCCCCGCCACCTCCGGTGCCGTCCGGCGGTGCCCGCGGTATCGGACCGCCCGTCGGGTTCTCCGTCGCCGGTATCCTCGTCGCGCCCGGCCTCGGCGCCGCGCGCCGTCGACCCGCGGTGACGGCCGGGACGGTTCCCGCCCACCCCTGGCAGCACGCCGATCCGGTCACGCGCGGTGCCGGTCGTCGGCACGGTCGAGCCGAACCGGTCGGCCGACATCGCGCGCGCCGCGCCGCCCCCGTCTGCGTCCCGAGGTGAACGAGATGAAGGTCCTGGTCGTCGGCTCCGGCGGACGCGAGCACGCGCTGTGCCGGGCGCTCGCCCGCGACCCGCGGGTGGACGCGCTGGTGTGCGCGCCCGGCAACGCCGGCACCGCCGAGCTCGCCGAGCCGTACCCACTCGACGTCGCCGATCCCGACTCCGTCGCGGTGCTCGCCGAGCGGGTCGGCGCGGACCTCACCGTGATCGGTCCGGAGGTGCCGCTGGTCGCCGGCGCCGCGGACGAGCTGCGGGCCCGCGGCCTGGCGGTGTTCGGCCCGAGTGCGGCCGCCGCCCGACTGGAGGGCAGCAAGGCGTTCGCCAAACAGGTGATGCGCGCCGCCGGGGTGCCCACCGCGGCCGCCCGTGATCACACCGAGATCGAGCCGGCGCTCGCCGACCTGGACACCTTCGGCCCCCCGTACGTCGTGAAGTACGACGGGCTGGCCGCCGGCAAGGGCGTCACCGTCACCGAGGACCGCGAGGCCGCGGTCGAGGCGGTGCGGGCGAGCCTGCACGGACCGGACGACCGGGTGGTCCTGGAGGAGTACCTCGACGGGCCGGAGGTGTCGCTGTTCGCGGTGGTCACCGAGGCCGGCGCGATCCTGCCGCTGCTGCCCGCGCAGGACCACAAGCGGGTCGGCGACGGCGACACCGGCCCGAACACCGGCGGGATGGGTGCCTACGCGCCCCTGCCGTGGGCGTCGCACGGCCTGGCGGCGGAGATCGTCTCCACGGTGATCCGCCCGACGGTCGACGAGATGGCCCGGCGCGGCACACCGTTCAGCGGACTGCTGTACGCCGGGCTCGCGCTGACCACCCGTGGCCCCCGCGTGATCGAGTTCAACGTCCGCTTCGGCGATCCGGAGACGCAGGCGATCCTCGCCCTGCTCGCCACTCCCCTGACCGACGTGCTGACCGGGCGGTCGCAGCCCAGGTTCCGCTCGGGGGCGGCGATCACCGTTGTCATGGCCGCCCACGGCTACCCGGCGTCACCGCGACTGGGGGATCCGATCCTCGGGCTCGCCGCCGCCGGGTCGCTCACCGGTGTCGATGTCCTGCATGCCGGGACCAGGCGGGACATCGATGGCAGGATCGTGTCGGCCGGGGGCCGCGTGCTGTCCGTCACGGCGATCGGCTCCAACCTGGAGTCCGCGCGAGGATCTGCCTACGAGGCCATCAGCCGGATCTCGCTGGCCGGTGCGCACTACCGCACCGACATCGGCGATCCGGCGCGGATGCGCCACGCGGCCGACGTGCGCCGCGCGGACTCCGCGCCCGGGGACGGCCCGCCGCGGCACTAGCCGCCCGGCGGCACCAGCGCGGCCCGGCGGACGACGGGACGCCGCACCGGCCAGGCGGCGCGCACCGGCAGGACGTGCACCGGCAGGACGTGCACCGGCAGGACGTGCACCAGCGGGACAGGCACCAGCCAGTAAGGCAACAGGAAGTATGGCAACAGGGAGTAAGGAGCAGAGCGTGTCGCAGAGCAGCATCGGGACCGACCGTGCCCGGGTGGCCATCGTGTTCGGTTCGCCGTCGGACGCCCAGACGATGAGCAAGGCGGGCGCCACCCTGGAACGCTTCGGCGTGCCCTACGAGCAGGTCTCGCTGTCCGCGCACCGCGCGCCGCGCACCCTCGCCGACTACGTCGGCCAGCTGCGCGCCCGCGGCATCTCGGTCGTCATCGCCGGTGCCGGTCTCGCCGCCGCGCTGCCCGGCGCGGTCGCCGCCCTCACCGCGCTGCCGGTCATCGGCGTGCCGATCTCCGGCGGGGCGCTCGACGGCATGGACTCGATGCTTGCCATCGCCCAGATGCCCCCCGGCGTCCCGGTCGCGACCGTCGGGCTGAACAACTCCACGAACGCGGCGATCCTCGCCACCCAGATCCTCGCCCTGTCCGACCCGGACCTGAGCCTGAGGCTCGCCGAGTTCAAGGACGACTTCGAGCGCAACGCCGCCGAGGGCCTCGCCGCGCTCGCCGCGGAGACCGCCGGCGCCGGCGCGGGTCAGTGATCGGCCGGTACACCCTGCCCGAGATGGGCCGGGTCTGGTCGGAGGCGCACAAGTACGAGCTGTGGTGCCAGGTCGAGGTGCTGGTCATGGAGGCGCACGCCGCCGCCGGCCGGATCCCCGCCGACTCTGTGGAGCCGGTCCGGGCCGCGCCCGCGCCGACGCCCGAGGCCGTCGCCGAGGTGGAGGCCGTCACCCAGCACGACGTGATCGCCTTCCTCACCGCCTGGGCGGACCGCACCGAGCCGCGCTCGGCCGCCGCCTACGTCCACTTCGGCATGACGTCGTCGGACCTGCTGGACACGGCGCTCGCGCTGCAGCTCGTCGAGGCCACCGACATCCTGCTGGCGAAGGCGGACACGCTGGTCGCGGCCCTGCGCGACCTGGGCCTGGAGCACCGCGGCACCCTGCGCGTCGGCCGGACCCACGGCATCCACGGCGAGCCGACCGTCTTCGGCCACCGGGTCGCCGACCTGGCGTTCGGCCTGGCCCGCTGCCGCGACCGGCTGCGCGCCGCCCGCGCCGACGTGGCGCTCGCCAAGATCTCCGGCGCGGTCGGGACGTACTCGAACATCGAGCCGGACGTCGAGGCGTACGTCGCCGAGCGCCTCGGGCTGCGCCCCACGCCGGTGGCGACCCAGGTGGTGCTGCGCGACGGCATCGCGAACTGGGTAGCCGCACTCGCGGGTCTGGCGACCGTCTGCGAGGCGGTGGCGCTGGAGGTGCGCCACGGTCAGCGCACGGAGGTCCGGGAGCTGTCCGAGCCGTTCGGCTCCGGGCAGAAGGGTTCCTCCGCGATGCCGCACAAGAAGAACCCGATCATGTCGGAGCGGATCGCCGGCCTCGCCCGGATCGTCCGCGCCCAGTACGTCCCCGTGCTGGAGGGCGTGCCGCTGTGGCACGAGCGGGACATCTCCCACTCGTCCACCGAGCGCGTCGCCCTGCCGGACGCCTCCGCCGGCGTCGACTACCTGCTGCAGCTGACCACCCGGCTGGTCCGCGGCCTGGTCGTCGACGTCGAGAGGATGCGCGCCAACCTCGACGCCACCGGCGGGCTGGTCTACACCTCGGCCGTCCTGCTGGAACTGGTCGAGACCGGCCTGTCCCGCGAGGATGCCTACGCCATCACCCAGGCCGCGGCGATGGACACCTGGCGCACCTCCGTCCCGTTCCGGGAGACGCTGCGCAAGCACGCCGCCGACCGCGGCCTCCCCCTCGACGAGGCCCGCCTCGACGCCGTCAGCCGCCCCGACCGCTACACCGAACGCCTAGGCCCCGTCTTCGACGCCCTCGCCGTCCTCACCTGACCCGGCCCACCGCGGAACGGTCCGGCGCGGTCACCATCACGGCGACCGGACCGTTCCAACAACACCGGAATCGTCGCGCCCGACGATGTGATCGAGCGCCTGGGGGCTGGCCGGCGGCCCGCCGTCATCGTCACCGTGAACGGATACGAGTACCGGACCACGGTCGGCGTGATGGGGGGCAGGCCCAGGATCAGCCTGCGCATCGGGATTCGATCTCCAGAGTTCCGCCGCCCTCGTTCTGACGAGGAAAATCCCGCTTCACCCATTTCAGCCGCCCTTGCGCTGATTTCCCGCGACCGCCGAAGCCCATCTGAAAAAATCCAACTCCACCCAAAGGAAGGATCTTGCTGCAGTTATGAAAACCGCCTAACCTGCATGATCATGACTACCTCGTCCGCATGGGGCCGATCAGTCGCCTCATTGAGCGCGATCGCGATTTCGGGAACCCTGGTCGCGTTCGGCGCCGCGCCCACGATGGCCGTCGCGGGCACGCGACCGCATTCCGTCGCGACCCACCCCACCCGACATTCCGGCCATTCCCCGGCGGACAACGGCGACCTGGCCGATATCGCCCTGGAGTCGATCCCAGCGTGGCTCCTCACCGACAAGGCGACTCGATCATCCATCGGCGAGCTGGTCACCTTCGTCGGCGGCCTCGACCTGCGGACGCCGGCCGGGAAGGTCCCCCGGACGCCGGCCGAGTTCGAGCAGGTCATCGACAACGCTGCCCGGGCGTTCGTCCTCAGCCCGACGGCCGGGAAGGCGGCCGGCACACCGCTCACACGGTTCGCCGGAGAGCCTGCTCCAGGCCACCCGGACGGGCACGCCGACGGAAAGGCGCCGCCGACCACCACGACACCCCGACGGGATATCGACGAGAACTCCGTGATCGGGTATCTCCTGGACCACGGGCGAACCTTCCTCGAGTCCCCGGGTGTCCAGGACGAACTCGCCACGCTGCTTCCCGGCCACACGGCGCTCCTGCACCAACTGCCGGACCTCGCGGAATCCGCAGCGCGAGCCGCACTGGACCAGGTCCACATGTCCTATGGCTCGATCCACGACTACGCGATCAGAGGACTGGCGCTGAGCCCGGAGACGGTCCGCACCCTGTGCGGGGAGGTCCTCAGCGCCCCCGGCCGGCCTGGACCAGCAGTCGACCGACCGAGTCGAGCTCAGTCCGCCGTGTAGTCGGAGCTGTCCCTGCATGCGTCGTAGTCGGCGGCGTCCAGGCCCTTTTCCTGTGCTGGAGCCACCGGCCAGTCCTTCGGGTAACGGAGTTGCCGCCGCGAGCTCCGCGAAGCGGACCGGATCAACGTGGGTCAGCCGTCGGGCCTCAGTCGCCATCGACGTGGCCAGGCGCCGCGTCAGTGGATGGCGACTTCGAGGAGGATGAGGATGATGCCGAGCAGCGCGCTGCCGGTGGTGTAGCGGGCGAGGCGCCAGCGGGTGAGACCGGCGGCGTGGCCGGCGCGGTATCCCCACAGGGTGAGCAGGACGACACAGGTCCACAGGGACGCTTCCTGGGCGTTGTCGACGGAGGCGCCGGCGAGCCGGGCCAGCACGAGCGCCAGCACCGGCAGCAAGCAGGCCCGAGCCAGTGGCCAGTTCGCCATCAGCGCCGTTCGGGCGGTCTCAAACCCGGACCACCGCGCCGGTCTCGTCCGGGATGCCGACCCCGGCGCGGAGGATGCCGGCGCGGACGACCCTGCCGCGGACAGCGACGTCCCGGTGTCGATCATGGCCGGTTCGAGCGGCCGCCCGAGCGCGTGCGCGTAGCCGTGGGCGAGCCAGAAGACTGCCACCGTGACCAGCACGTCGGAGACGATGTTGGCGAGCGGCTCGTGCCGGGGATCCTGCGCCGCGATCAGGCCGGCGGTGAGAACCACCCCGTAGATCCCGGGCTCCGCCCGACCGCCGAGCCTCCGACCGTTCGACCCGCGGGAAGCAGTGGCCTCAGCGATCTCAGACAGGTCGGTCCCAGGCAGGTCGGTCCCAGAGGCGGCGGGCCTCAACACAGGGGGATGCGGTTCAGGTGGAGGCGGCGCGGCGGGCCTCAGCGCCGGCGGAGGCGGCGCGGGGGTGGCCGGTGGACGCGCGGGGTCGCGGGCGCCGCCGTCCGGGTCGCTCGGGGTGCCCACGCGGACCATGCTCGGGGGCGGGAAGCGGTTCCGCATGTCGGGCGCATGGCGTGTGGCGCAGTGGGCGGCGGGCGTTGTCCCAGGTGGGTACGGTCGGGGCATGCCGCTGACACATGAGGAGTTCGCCGGGCTCACCCACCTGGGTTCCGGCAAGGTCCGGGAGCTGTTCGCCGTGGGGGACGACGCCGTGCTCCTGGTCGCCAGCGACCGGATCTCCGCGTTCGACGTCGTCCTGCCCACCGAGATCCCCGACAAGGGGGCCGTGCTGACCGGGCTGTCGCTGTGGTGGTTCGACCAGCTCGCCGACCTGGTCCCGTCGCACGTCATCAGCTCCAACGTCGACGAGTACCCGGCGGAGCTCGCGCCGTACACCGAGCAGCTGCGCGGGCGGTCGATGCTGTGCCGCCGCCTCGACATGGTGCTCATCGAGTGCGTCGCCCGCGGCTACCTGACCGGCAGCGGGCTGAAGGACTACCAGCGCACCGGCGCCGTCAGCGGCCACCCGCTGCCCGCGGGGCTGGCGGACGGCAGCCGCCTGCCCGCGCCGATCTACACGCCGTCGACGAAGGCGCCGATCGGCCAGCACGACGAGAACATCAGCCGCGCCGACGCCGCCGGGCGCATCGGTGACGAGCTCGCCGCCGAGCTGGAGCGGCTCACCCTGCAGATCTTCGGGCGGGCCACCGACCTGGCCGCCGAGCGGGGCATTCTGCTCGCCGACACGAAGTTCGAGTTCGGCCACGACGCGGAGGGCACGCTGCGCCTCGCCGACGAGGTGCTCACCCCGGACTCCTCGCGGTTCTGGCCGGAGGACACCTGGTCGCCGGGCGGCGCGCAGCCGTCGTTCGACAAGCAGTACATCCGGGACTACCTGATCGGCACCGGCTGGGACCGCACCGAGCCCGGCCCCGAGCTGCCCGAGGACGTCGTCGAGGCCACCCGGGCCCGCTACGTCGAGGCCTACGAGCGGCTGACCGGCATCTCCTTCAAGGACTACCTGGCCACCGCCTGACGTCCTCGGCCCTGGCTGAGCGCACCCGACGGCGACACTCACGCGGTCGGTCGGTGCCGCGGGACCCGGGCCGCGAGCGCGGAACGCACGGCCGGGGTGGGGGTAGCCCCACCCCGGCCATGCGGATGTCCACAGCGGCAGGTCGGCGGATGGCCGCAGGGGGAACTCGGTAGCCCGCCGCAGTGACCTTCAACGGCTGGAACGAGATCGTCGTTCCATGCCCAGGACGCCTCGCACGACGCCAGTTTCCCCAGGTCAGACGGCCGGATCCGGCTCGCCGCCCGATCCGCCGGGCAGCCACCACCCGACGCACCTGGCCGCCCGCGCGGCACGCTGGAGCGTCCGGCACCGCAAGCTGGCGGTCATCGGCTGGCTGGTGGGGATCGCCCTGGCGATGGTGCTCGGCAACATCGCCGGCACCGACAAGCTGGGCAACGACGACTACGGCGTCGGCGAGCAGGCCCGGGCGGAGCACACCCTGCACGACCACGGCTTCGTCGCCGCGGACAGCGAGAACATCCTCATCCAGCGGCGCACCCCGGCCGCCGACGAGGCGGCGCTGCTGGCCGACCCACAGATCCGCGCCGCCCTCGCCGACATCACCACCCGGGTCCGCGACAGCGGGGTCGCCACCGGGATGCGCGCACCGCTGCCCGTCCAGGGCGTCACCACCGATCCGGGGCTCGTCTCCCACGACCGCCGCTCCGTGCTGCTCACGTTCGACCTGAAGGGCGATGAGGACCACCACGCCTCCGTCGACCCGACGCTCGACGCCACCGCGGCCGTCCAGAAGGCCCATCCCGGCGTGTCCGTCGAGCAGTTCGGGGACGCGAGCTCCGACAAGGCGCTGGGCGACACCGTCGGCAAGGACTTCCACCGCGCGGAGCTGCTCGCCATCCCGCTGACCCTGGGCATCCTGCTGGCCGTGTTCGGCGCCGTGGTCGCCGCCGTCATCCCGATGGGGCTGGCGCTGACCGCGTTCATCGGCTCGCTGGGCCTGGTCGCGCTGATCAGCAAGGCGCTGCCCACCAACGACACCGCGACCTCGGTGATGCTGCTGATCGGCCTGGCGGTCGGCGTCGACTACGCGCTGTTCTACATCCGCCGGGAGCGCGAGGAGCGGGCCGCCGGGCACGGGCCGCAGCGCGCTCTGCAGATCGCGGCGGACACGTCCGGGCACACCATCCTCACCTCCGGCCTCACCGTCGCCGTGTCCATGGCGGGGCTGCTCATCACCGGCATGTCGGTGTTCAGCGGGATCGCGATCGGCACGATCCTCGTGGTTCTGGTCGCGGTCCTCGGGTCGCTGACCGCACTGCCAGCGCTGCTGTCGATGCTCGGCGACCGGGTGGAGCTGCTGCGCCTGCCGTGGCGGCGGCGCGTCGGTGCCGGCCGGGCCGGGAGGCGGGGCCGCCGTGGCCGCCGGGGCGCGCAGCCGGCCGGGGAGCCGGAGCTCGGGCCGCAGGACGAGGTGGCCGCCCGGCACCGCAGCTACCAGCGGCACCTGGCCCGGCCGGGCGTGATGGGACGGCTGCTGCGCCGGCCCGCGCCGGTCGCCGCGATCACCGGTGGCCTGCTGCTCCTGCTCGCCCTGCCCGCCCTCGGCATGCACACCGCCGAGCCCGGCGTCGACGACATCCCCAAGAACCTGCCGATCATGAAGACGTACGACCGGCTGTCCGCGGCCTTCCCCGGCGGTCAGGTGCCCGCCGTCGTCGTCGTGTCCACCACCGACGGCAGCCCCGTGACCAGCCCGGCGGCCGCCCAGGCCATCGACGCGCTGCGCACCCGGGCGGTCGCCTCCGGGCGGATGTTCGACCCGGTCACCGTCACGCTCACCCCGGACCGTCAGGCGGCCCGGGTCGCGATCCCGCTCGCCGGCAGCGGCACGGACGACGAGTCGATCAAGGCGCTGCACACGCTGCGCGGCACCGTGATCCCGGAGACGGTCAAGAAGGTCCCGAACCTGCGCGCCGACGTCACCGGCATGACCGCCGGCTCCGCCGACTTCAACGCCCAGCTGAAGTCCCGCACCCCGCTGGTCATCGGCTTCGTGATGGTGCTGGCGTTCGCGCTGCTGCTCGCCGCGTTCCGCAACGCGCTGGTCGCCGCCGTCGCCGTCGGGCTGAACCTGCTGTCGGTCGGTGCCGCCTACGGGCTGCTCGTCGCCGTCTTCCAGCACCACTGGGCCGATGGCCTGCTCGGCTACACCTCGACCGGCGCGGTGACCAACTGGCTGCCGCTGATGCTGTTCGTCATCCTGTTCGGGCTGTCCATGGACTACCAGGTCTTCGTGCTCAGCCGGGTGAAGGAGGCCCGCGAGGACGGCCTGAGCATGCGGGAGGCGGCGACGGTCGGCGTGCGGCGCAGCGCCGGGGTGGTGACCAGCGCGGCCGTCATCATGGTCGCGGTGTTCTCGATCTTCGCGACGCTGTCGCAGGTCAGCATGAAGCAGCTCGGCGTGGGCCTCGGCGCCGCGATCCTCCTCGACGCCACCCTGATCCGGGTCATCCTGATGCCCGCCGTGCTCACCCTGCTCGGTGAGCGGATCTGGACCGACCGCCGGCCCGGCCCGGGCACCGACCTGGACGACCGCACCCGGCCGAACCTGCCCGCCCAGCCCGTCGGCGCGTCCGCCGGACGGATCGACGCCCGATACGGCCAGGCCGGCGAGTTCAGCTACGCCGCCGGCGAGTCGGTCACCGACCGCGACCCGCGCCCCCAGTCCGAGCCGCGATCCTGGTCCCCGCTCCAGCCCCACCAGCAGCCGCAGACCCGGCCCCGGCCGGACTACCCGACGCCACGCTGGACCCTCCCCCCGGCCTGACGCACCCCCGCCCCCTCGACCGCGCCGTCCCCGCCCGCCCCGAAGTGCCACTGGTCGGACCGAGCATCATGTCGGTCCGACCAGTGGCTTTCGTCATTGCGCTGGGCAGCCGACACCTCCTCCCGACGTCCGGTCAAGCCCGCTCCCGCCAGGGATTCACGAGAGAAACGCCCATGGGATCGAAGTCGGATTCGTTCCGGGTGACCAGAACGAGGTTGTGCACCTGAGCGGTGGCGGCGATCAACGCGTCGTGCGCCGGACGCCGGTCCGGTACGTGCAACCGCGCGGCCGTATCAGCCACGTGCTGGTCCACGTCGAGGACCCGGCCGGCGTACGAGGGCAGCACCGCGTTGTCGAGCCACGCGTCCAGTAGCTCCGCCTGTCGTGGGTCGTTCCGGCGCCTGGCCTCGATTCCGGCCCGCAACTCGAGCAACGTGATCACTGACAGGTACGTGTCCCACGGAGACAGCGTCTCGGCCCACGCATTGAACTGATCAGCCCGACGAATGGCGGGCTTGCGCAGCTCCGAAACGACATTTGTGTCGAGCAGGAGCATCACAGGTCGATCTCACGCAGCGAGTCCCGTGGGCGCACCGGCTCGAAGTCGACCTCCTCAGCCAGGACGAACGCCTGGCCCAGGCTCGTTCCAGCGCCGGTGAGCCGCTGATAGTCGGCAAAGGTCAGCAGCACGTGCGAAGGGCGCCCATGATCGGTGATGATGACCGGGCCGTGGGTGGCGGCCCGCTTGACCGCGCTCACATCGCGATTGAACTCTCGGGCCGAGATCACGCTCACATCCATCACCTCCGAAATGTAGGTACGTACCTACGGTACCTGCTGCCGCAGGACAGGTCCGCCGGTCGCCGCGGGCGGCGCGGGCGGAAGGTGCGCGGGTCACAGCGAGTCGCGGGAGGCGTTGCAGGCGCGTTACAGTGGCGCTCGACGTCCGGTACCCCTCCCGAGGACTGGAACGGAAGCCCATGAGCACTGTCCTGCCGAGCGCGCCCGAGCGCGCCGACGCAGCGCGATCCGCCCTCCGCATCGCCCCCTCCGCACCCGCTCGACCGGCGGTCGCCTTCGCTCGCGACCGTGACGAGCTGCGGGCGGCCCTCGACGCGCTCGACCGCCGTGCCGGCCCGACCGGCCGCGGCACCCGCGCCGTCGTCATGACGATGGGAGCGCTGCACGAGGGTCACGCGAGCCTGCTGCGCGCCGCCCGTGAGCGGGCCGATCAGGTGGTCGCCACCATCTACGTCAACCCGCTGCAGTTCGGTGCCGGCGAGGACCTCGACCGCTACCCGCGCACGCTGGACGCGGACCTGTCGATCTGCGCGCGGGAGGGCGTCGACGTCGTCTTCGCCCCCGCGATCATCCACGATCCGAAGCCGCTGGTCCGGCTGTCCGCCGGTCCGCTCGGCGAGGTGCTGGAGGGCGCGTCCCGCCCGGGGCACTTCGACGGGATGCTCACCGTCGTCGCCACGCTGCTGCACCTGACCCGGCCGGACCTCGCCTTCTTCGGCCGCAAGGACGCCCAGCAACTGGTCTGCATCCGCCGGATGGTCGCCGACCTCGCCTTCGGCGTGACGGTGGTCGGGGTGGAGACGGTGCGCGAGCCCGACGGCCTGGCGCTGTCGAGCCGCAACGTCTACCTGACGCCCGAGCAGCGCGGGCAGGCACTCGCCCTGTCCCGCGCCCTGCGCGCCGGCGCGGCCGCGGCCGACACCGCCCCGGCCGACACCGCCCCGGCCGACGCGGATCTGACCGACGCGGATCTGACCGACGCCACCGTGGCGGATCCGCCGACGGCGAGCGGGCCGGCCGCGGCGGTGCTTGCGGCGGCGCGGACCGTCCTCGACCAGGCCGACGGCGTTGACGTCGACTACCTGGAGCTCGTCAGTCCCGATGATCTGGGGCCGGTCACCGCCGGTCCCGCCCTAATGCTCGTCGCCGCCCGGGTGGGTTCCACCCGGCTGATCGACAACATCTCCCTCACCCTCCCCGCCGACCGTCAGGGGGCCTGACCGTGTTGCGCACCATGCTCACCGCCAAGATCCACCGGGCCACGGTGACCCAGGCCGACCTGAACTACGTCGGCTCCGTGACGATCGACTCCGACCTGCTCGACGCCGCCGACCTGCTGCCCGGCGAGCAGGTCACGATCGTGGACATCAACAATGGCGCCCGGTTGGAGACCTACACCATCCCCGGGCCCGCGGGCAGCGGCGTGATCGGCATCAACGGCGCGGCGGCCCGTCTGGTCCACCCCGGTGACCTCGTCATCATCATCGCCTACGGGATCATGGAGGACGCCGAGGCGCGCAGCCGCACGCCCCGCGTCCTGTTCGTCGACGCCGAGAACCGGATCATCGGCCGCGGCGACGACCCGGCCGAGGCCCTGCCCAACGACCCGTCGAGCCTGCGCGGCGACATCCCCGCGCCGTCCCGCGCGCCGGGCGTCCCCCTCAACCCGACCATCCTGAACCCGACCGCGATGGACTCGGCTGCTCTGGACCCCGTCACGGTCGGCGCGGGCCGGACGGTCGTGACCAGCCAGTGATCATGCTGCCCTGCCGGCTCGGCGCGCCCCGCCCCGGGTGGAGCCGCGCCGCGGACGTCGTCGTCATCGGGTCGGGCATCGCCGGCCTCACGGCGGTCCTGCACCTGCGCCGCGAGCTGCCCGCGGCCCGGGTGCTGCTGGTCACGAAGGCGCACCTGGACGCCGGGTCCACCCGCTGGGCCCAGGGCGGCATCGCCGCCGCCCTCGCCGCGGAGGACTCCCCCGCCGACCACCTGGCCGACACCCTCGTCGCCGGCGTCGGGCTGTGCGACGAGGACGCGGCGCGGGTGCTCGTCGACGAGGGACCGACGCGGGTCCGTGAGCTCGCCGAGCTCGGCGCCCGCTTCGACCGGGCCGCCGACGGCTCGTTCGCGCTGACCCGGGAGGGCGGCCACCTGCGCAACCGGATCATCCACGCCGGTGGGGACGCCACCGGCCTGGAGGTCGAACGCGCACTGATCGCCGCTGTGCGTGCCGACCCCGCGATCGAGGTGATCGAGAACGCCCTCGTCCTCGACCTGCTGCTGGACGTGGACGGCCGGGCCGCCGGGGCGACGCTGCACGTGCTCGGCGAGGGCAGCCAGGACGGCGTCGGCGCCGTCACCGCCCCGTCCGTGGTGCTCGCCACCGGCGGGATGGGGCAGATCTTCGCGTCGACCACCAACCCGGGCGTGTCCACCGGGGACGGCGTGGCGCTCGCCCTGCGGGCCGGCGCCGTCGTCGCCGACCTGGAGTTCGTCCAGTTCCACCCGACCGCCCTGTGGCTGCCGCCGGCGTCGAGCGCCGGCGTCGCCGCCCAGCTCGATGGACAGCAGCCACTGGTCAGCGAGGCGATGCGAGGAGAGGGCGCCGTCCTCGTCGACGCCGCCGGCGAGCGGGTGATGACGGGCGCCCATCCGCTGGCCGACCTCGCCCCCCGCGACGTCGTCGCGAAGCAGATGTCCCGAGTGATGGCCGCCCGGGGCGTCGACCATCTGTTCCTCGACGCACGCGGTCTCGGTGCGGAGACGATCGAGCGGCGCTTCCCGTCGATCACCGCCCGCTGCCGCTCCGTCGGCGTCGACCCGGTGACCACGCCGATCCCGGTCGCACCGGCCGCCCACTACGCCTCCGGCGGGGTGCGCACCGACCTGTGGGGACGCACCACCGTCCCCGGCCTGTACGCGTGCGGGGAGGTGGCCTGCACCGGCGTGCACGGCGCCAACCGCCTCGCGTCGAACAGCCTGCTGGAGGGCCTGGTCTTCGCGGCCCGCATCGCCGCGCACATCGCCGGGGACACGGGCGCCACCAGGCGGCGCGACGCCGTCCCGGCCGCTCCGGTCGTCGGGCGAGGCAGCGGCCTGACCGACCCGGCGGAGCGCGCCGAGCTGATCCGCGCGATGACGGACGGCGCCGGGGTGCTGCGCAGCGCGCACAGTCTGCGGGCCACCGCGAAGGTGCTCGCCGGCCTCGGTGACCTGCGGGTCAGCGGGGCGACGGTGACCGCCGGCCCGCCGGCCTGGGAGATGACGAACCTGCGCACCGTCGCGACGGCGCTCGTCGCCGCCGCGGCCACCCGCACGGAGACCCGCGGCTCGCACTGGCGGGAGGACTTCGCCGAACGCGACGACGCGCACTGGCTCGGCCGCGTGCTCACCCGGCTCGGCCCGGAGGGCGAACTCGTCCTCGACACGGAGCCGATCCGGCCCACCATCGTCCAGGCCGCCTCATGACCGCGCCGACGCCGGCGCGGCTGTCCCCGGCCACCCGCAGCGCGCTCGTCGCCGCCGGTCTGGATCCGGACGCCGTGGTCGCCGTGATAGCCCGCGCCTTCGCCGAGGACCTGCCGAGCTGGGAAGCGGGTGGCACCGCCGGTACGGGTGCCGTCGGAGCCGTGGACGCGACCTCGGCGGCGACGGTCGACGCCGCGCTCGTCGGGCACGGCGCGCTGGTCAGCCGCGCCGCCGGCACGGTCGCCGGGCTGCCCGTCGTCGCCGCCGTGTTCGAGTGCCTGCTCGGCCTCGCGGTGACCGTGACCCCGCTCGCCCAGGACGGCGACGCGATCAGGCCGGGTGACGCGGTGGCCACGGTCAGCGGGCCGGTCCGCGGCCTGCTCACCGCCGAGCGCACCGCGCTGAACCTGCTGTGCCACCTGTCCGGCGTCGCGACGCTCACCCGCGCCTGGGTGGACGCCGTCGCCGGCACCGGCGCGGCGATCCGCGACACCCGCAAGACGCTGCCCGGCCTGCGTGCGCTGGAGAAGTACGCGGTGCGCCAGGGCGGTGGGGTGAACCACCGGATGTCGCTGACCGACGCCGCCCTGATCAAGGACAACCACGTCGTCGCCGCCGGCGGGGTGGCCGCCGCGTTCGCCGCGGTGCGCAACCGCTTCCCCGACCTGCCCGTGGAGGTCGAGTGCGACACCGTCGACCAGGTCGTCGAGGCGGTCGGCGCCGGCGCGGACCTGATCCTCTGCGACAACATGTCCGAAGCCGACCTGCGGGCCTGCGTCGCCGTCGCCCGGCCGGCGGGGGTGCGCCTGGAGGCCAGCGGCGGGCTGACGCTCCAGGTGGCGGCGGACGTGGCCGCGACCGGGGTGGACTATCTTGCGGTCGGTGGCCTGACCCACTCGGCGCCCGCCCTCGACCTCGGTCTCGACCTTGATCCGGGCCGTCCGGCGGACCATGGCCGCCCCGCGGGATCGGCCGGTGTGGGCCTGGCACCCGCGGGTCCGATCGTGGAGGAGTCCTGATGCTGCTCGCCATCGACGTCGGCAACACCAACACCGTCGTCGGCGTGTTCGTCGGCGAGGACCTCGTTGACTCCTGGCGGGTCCGCACCGACCCGCAGGCGACCGCCGACGAGCTGGTGCTGCTCTACCGCGGCCTGCTCGGCGACTACCGGATCACCGGCGTGTCGATCTGCTCGACGGTGCCCGCCGCCCTGCGTGAGCTGCGCCGGATGGTGGTGCGGGCGTTCAGCGACATCCCGGCGGTCATCGTGGAGCCGGGTACCCGCACCGGGGTGCCGATCCTCATCGACAACCCGAAGGAAGCCGGCGCCGACCGGATCATGAACACGCTGGCCGCGCACCACCTGTACGGCGGACCGGCCATCGTGGTCGACTTCGGCACGTCGACGAACCTGGACGTCGTGTCCGTTCGTGGCGAGTTCGTCGGCGGGGCGCTCGCACCCGGTATCGAGATCGCGCTCGACGCGCTCGCGTCGCGGGCGGCGCAGCTGCGCAAGGTGGAGCTGACCGCGCCGCGGTCGGTCATCGGCAAGAGCACCGTCGAGGCGCTCCAGTCCGGCATGATCTACGGGGTCGCCGGCCAGGTCGACGGGCTGGTCCGGCGGATCCGGACCGAGCTCGGCGCGCACGCGACCGCCATCGCCACCGGCGGCCTCGCGTCCCTGGTCATCAAGGAGAGCGAGACCCTCGACCACCACGAGCCGCATCTGACGCTCATCGGCCTGCGGCTCGTCTTCGAGAAGAACCTCTGAATTCCGCCACTGGACGACTCGAACACCGCAGGACGACAACATCTGCCGTTGTTTCGGGCAGGTGTGGACGGACGGATCCGGACCCTTCCGCCGCCGCCCCCGTCCCGGCATGGATCCGGCACGGGTGAGCACACAGGAAATGTGCCGTCACAGGAAGAGGTCGTGCACCCGACAGGCGGTCTGATTCCGAGTGCGCACCGGGCCGGACGGGTTACGCTTCCATGTCATGCGGGACCGATACTCGGTGACCTCGCGGGGTCGCCGATCCGGTCGGCGCGGATTCGCGTGCCGACCGATCCAGATCGTGCTGGCGGTGGCAGTTCTGGCCGCAACGGTGACAGTTTCCGCGGGCTGGAGCGATCCTGTTCTCGCCGCGCCCGCGCACCGCACGATCGCCGTTCTCGGCGACTCGTACTCCTCCGGCGAGGGCAGCCCGCCGTTCGACACCCTCGATCCGCGCTGCCGGCGCAGCAGCAACGCCTGGCCGCGGGAGCTGACCCGGCTGGATCCGACCCTGTCGATCTCGCTGTTCGCCGCCTGCGCCGGCGCGACCACGGACGCACTGAACGAGTCGTTCAAAGGCGAGAATCCACAGCTGACCCAGTTGCGGCAGCTTCGACCCGCCCCCGACATCGTCACCATCACGATCGGCGGTAACGACGCCGGTTTCTCCAACGTGATCGTCAGCTGTTTCACCTGGAAGTGTTTCTGGGATGGCAAGGACAAGCGTGAGCGCGACCGCGTCAACAAGGAACTTCCGGACCTGCTGACGGCGAACTACCGGGCGGTGAAAGCCGCGGCTCCGCGCGCCCGGGTGCTGGTCGTGGGGTATCCGAGCATATTTCCGAGCAGCCAGAGCAAGAACATCTGCAAGTGGCTGAACAGCACCGAGCGCCGGCAGGTCAGCAGCCTGAACAGCCTGCTCGACCGCGTGGTCCGGCGGGCGGCCGACGACGCCGACGTCGAGTACGTGCCCACCGCCCGGGCGCTGCGCGGTCACGAGATGTGCACCAGGAACTCCTGGGTGGCCCCGGTGGGCCTGTTCTCCCCTGCCCGCGACCTCAGCGCCCACCCGACCGCCCAGGGCCAGCAGGCCATCGCCCAAGCCATCGAAACGTACCTCACCAGGCACGACAGCCGCTGACGGCCCGCCGCCCAGCGCGGCGGCATGCCGCGCTCGGTATGCGGCCTGGCCGGGATGCGACGCGGGACACGACGTCCAGCGGGTGCGGCATGCGGACGGTGCGGCAAGAATCGAGTACGTTCCGCAATCGCGCGGGTGGTCGGGTGGTCGGGTGGACGGGTGGACGGGTGGACGAGAGGCCGAGCAGGCCGAGCAGGCCGGACTCCGGTGAACGCTCCGGGTCGACGGGCTCCCGGCTTCGGCGGCTCACGGCCCGGTGGCCGCCGGGATCCGGGCAGTCCGTGCGATAGCCGGCGTCCGGTCTGGTCGTACTCCTGTCGATGACAGCTGGCGTGTCGATGACAGCTGGCGGTAGTCAGGTCATCGAGCAAATGCCGGGTCTGCATGCCCCTTCGGCGCTGCCGGTTTGACAGCGGGCATGAAGTTAGCCTTACCTAATCTCATGCGCTCTCCTCTGCCGATGACGGCGACCGGGCCCCAGCCCGCCGCCCGGCGCGAGCCGGCACCGGGCCCCTCCCCTCAGGGGCCGGTCGGCGCCGGCCTGCGGGCCGTGCCGCGGGACGTCGCCGAGGCCGTCCTGCCCCGCGCGGTCTGTTTCGGCGTGCCGACGGGACCGGAGTGGGTGTCCTGCGCGCATCTGACCGGTCCGGGGGGAGTCGCCGAGTCGCTCGCGCTCGTCGCCCGGGCCCATCCGGGCGCGAGCCCGGAGGTCGCGGCCAGCTACCTCGCGAACTGGTACTCCGCCGCGGTCGTCGCGCCGGCCATCGCCTCCTACGTCCTTCTGCGCCGCGTCCCGCTGCTGGACCCGGCACACATGTCAGTACACGTACCGGACAGCGGTTGGTTCGATCGGACGGCCCTGCATGTCCCCGCGGGCACGATGCTGGCCGACGACCCGTGGGCCACCCCCGCCCCGGGCCCCGCCGTGTCCCCGGCCGGCTCCGCCGGTACCCCCGCGCCGACGACCCCCGGGGCCGTGGCCGGCCGGGTCGTGGCGGACCCCGCGGAGCTGCTTTCGGTGCTCGTCGACGAGGTGCTCGCGCATCTGCGCCCGTTCGTCGGGGAGCTGCGGTCGCGGGTGCGGCTCGGCCGCCCGGCGCTGTGGGGGGCGGTGGCCGCCCAGTGCGCGCGGTCCTTCCTGCTGACCGAGCGGGTGAGCGGCGACCCGGTGCTCGGCCGGGACGAGGCGGACGCGTTCTTCGCGCTCGCCGCGCCGACCATGCTCGCGCGGCCTCGGTGGCAGGAGTTCGTCCACCGCGGCCGGTCGTACGTCGGCATGCGGCGCGGCTCGTGCTGCCTGGCCCATCGGATGGACGAGGAGTACTGCACCACGTGCCCGTTCACCGACGATCTGGAGCGCGAGCAGCGGATGCGCACCTGGATTGACACGCAGGGCGATGGCGGTCTCGCGGTGTGAGGGGATTTCGCGGACGCGCCCCAGCCGTAGCACACGTAAGGTGGTTGTACGGAGGCGTACAGCTCGATGCCGCGCTACACCTTCGATCCATGATCGCCATAGAGTGAGAAGACAATTACACAATGGTATAGATGTGGCCTGACTCACAGCAGAATGCATCCCGCCGTACACTACCGTCGGTAACGTCGAGGGCGGCTCGGCGGCCAGGGCGACGCCCGGCCGGGCGCCCGACGGCCGCGGGGCACCGACGCCGCGCGGATCGGGTCGTTCTGCTCTTGGCGGAACGACGTGACGGAATCATGGCTGGTCGGCCACGGTTGCCTTAGGCGTCTCCGCTGGTCGGGCCGGCTGCAAGGTCGGTCCTCCGTCCACGACGAGGTGGGCGGAACCGGCGGGTAGGTTTCTGTTCGATGCGTGAGGACATGCCTCGGCGGAGCTAGCATGCGGATACCGGCTGTCGTGTGGTCGGTCGCAGCTCGAAGGAGCGCACATGTTCGAGAGATT
The DNA here is from genome assembly GCF_059816245.1 of Frankia sp. RB5. NCBI lineage: Bacteria > Bacillati > Actinomycetota > Actinomycetes > Frankiales > Frankiaceae > Frankia > Frankia sp. RB5. Next base: position 29,349 of record NZ_JCBATA010000017.1, on the reverse strand, counting down.
CACCGACCGGGCACGTCGGGTCGTCGTCCTGGCACAGGAAGAGGCCAGGATGCTCAACCACAACTACATCGGGACCGAGCACATCCTGCTCGGCCTGATCCACGAGGGCGAGGGCGTCGCCGCCAAGGCCCTCGAGTCCCTCGGCATCTCCCTTGAGGGTGTGCGGTCGCAGGTCGAGGAGATCATCGGCCAGGGCCAGCAGGCACCGAGCGGGCACATCCCGTTCACGCCGCGCGCGAAGAAGGTCCTGGAGCTGTCCCTCCGCGAGGCCCTGCAGCTCGGCCACAACTACATCGGGACCGAGCACATCCTGCTCGGGCTGATCCGCGAGGGCGAGGGCGTGGCCGCCCAGGTCCTCGTCAAGCTGGGCGCGGACCTCAACCGCGTGCGGCAGCAGGTGATCCAGCTGCTGTCCGGCTACCAGGGCAAGGGCGAGACGGCCACCTCCGGCGCTCCCGCCGAGGGCACCCCGTCCACGTCGCTGGTGCTCGACCAGTTCGGCCGCAACCTCACCGCGGCGGCGCGCGAGTCCAAGCTCGACCCGGTCATCGGGCGCGAGAAGGAGATCGAGCGCGTCATGCAGGTGCTGTCGCGCCGGACCAAGAACAACCCGGTCCTGATCGGCGAGCCCGGCGTCGGCAAGACGGCCGTCGTCGAGGGCCTGGCGCAGGCGATCGTCAAGGGCGAGGTGCCCGAGACCCTGAAGGACAAGCAGCTCTACACCCTCGACCTCGGCGCGCTGGTCGCCGGCTCCCGCTACCGCGGTGACTTCGAGGAGCGGCTGAAGAAGGTCCTCAAGGAGATCCGCACCCGCGGCGACATCATCCTGTTCATCGACGAGCTGCACACGCTGGTCGGCGCGGGTGCCGCGGAGGGCGCGATCGACGCCGCGTCGATCCTCAAGCCGATGCTGGCCCGCGGTGAGCTGCAGACGATCGGCGCGACCACGCTGGACGAGTACCGCAAACACCTGGAGAAGGACGCGGCCCTCGAGCGCCGCTTCCAGCCGATCCAGGTCGCGGAGCCGTCGGTGGCGCACACCATCGAGATCCTCAAGGGCCTGCGCGACCGGTACGAGGCGCACCACCGCGTCTCGATCACGGACGCCGCCCTCGTGGCCGCGGCCTCGCTGGCCGACCGCTACATCTCCGACCGCTTCCTGCCGGACAAGGCGATCGACCTGATCGACGAGGCCGGCTCGCGGATGCGCATCCGCCGGATGACCGCGCCGCCGGACCTGCGCGAGTTCGACGAGCGCATCGCGACCGTCCGGCGCGACAAGGAGTCCGCGATCGACGCGCAGGACTTTGAGAAGGCGGCCTCGCTGCGCGACAAGGAGAAGACCCTCCTGTCGGAGAAGGCGAAGCGCGAGAAGGAGTGGAAGGCTGGCGACATGGACGTCGTCGCCGAGGTGGGCGACGAGGAGATCGCCGAGGTCCTGGCCATCTGGACGGGCATCCCGGTCTTCAAGCTCACCGAGGAGGAGACCGCCCGCCTGCTGCGCATGGAGGACGAGCTGCACAGGCGCGTCATCGGCCAGCAGCAGGCCATCAAGGCCGTCTCGCAGGCCATCCGGCGCACCCGCGCCGGCCTGAAGGACCCCAAGCGCCCCGGCGGCTCGTTCATCTTCGCCGGCCCGTCCGGTGTCGGTAAGACCGAGCTGTCCAAGACGCTCGCCGAGTTCCTCTTCGGTGACGAGGACGCGCTCATCCAGCTCGACATGTCCGAGTACATGGAGAAGCACACCGTCTCGCGGCTGGTGGGCTCCCCGCCCGGCTACGTCGGCTACGAGGAGGGCGGCCAGCTCACCGAGCGAGTGCGGCGCAAGCCGTTCTCGGTCGTCCTGTTCGACGAGGTCGAGAAGGCCCACCCGGACGTGTTCAACACGCTCCTGCAGATCCTGGAGGACGGTCGCCTGACCGACTCCCAGGGCCGCCTGGTCGACTTCAAGAACACCGTTCTGATCATGACGTCGAACCTGGGCACCCGGGACATCTCCAAGGGCCCCGGCATCGGCTTCGCGACCGGTCAGGGCCAGGTCGACTACGAGCGGATGAAGGCAAAGGTCCAGGACGAGCTCAAGCAGCACTTCCGGCCGGAGTTCCTCAACCGGATCGACGACATCATCGTCTTCCACCAGCTCTCCGAGAACGAGATCATCCGGATCGTGGACCTCATGCTGGCCCGGGTCGACATCCAGCTGAAGAACAAGGACATGGCCCTGGAGCTGACGTCGGCGGCCAAGGCTCTGCTGGCGAAGAAGGGCTACGACCCGGTGCTCGGCGCCCGGCCGCTGCGCCGGACGATCCAGCGGGAGATCGAGGACGTCCTGTCCGAGAAGATCCTGTACGGCACGCTCAAGCCGGGTGAGATCGTGGTCGGCGACGTCGAGGGTGAGGGGGAGGACGCGAAGTTCGTCTTCCGCGGCGAGACCAAGCCGAACCAGGTCCCCGACGCCCCTCCGGTCGACCTCGCCAAGTCCAGCGAGTGACCTGACCGGTTAGGCCGCACGTCGACGAGCCCCGGAACCGCGACCGGTTCCGGGGCTCGTCGCATGTGTGGGCGGCCGGCGCCGGTCACGTGTAGGCGCCCCAGGCCAGGCTCGCGGCGAGGCCCAGCGCCGCCAGCGCGATCAGCACCCGCAGCAGGTCCGCCGGCAGCCGGCGCACGATCAGCGGGCCAAGGGCGCCGCCGACCAGCAGCCCGGCCGCGAGCGGCGCGACCGCGGCCCACCGGACCGGCCCGAACACCGCGAACCCGACCGCCGCGACCAGATTCGCGAAGCCCGACGACACGTTCTTGACCGCGTTGACCCGGGCCAGCGGCTCCGGGATCGCCACCGCGAGCACCGCGAGCAGCGCGACCCCACCACCGGCCCCGAAGTAACCCAGGTACACGCCGGTGAGCAGTACCGCGCCGAGCACCGCCGGGCCGCGCTCGGCGGGCCGCGCGCCGCGGCGGGCCAGGATCCGCGGCTGCGCCCACAGCAGCCCGGCCGCCCCGGCGATCAGCACCGGCACCACCCGCTCGAAGGCCGACGCGGGCAGCGCCAGCAGCAGTGCCGCCCCGGCCGCGCCGCCGGCGAGGGCGATCCCGCCGAACCTGGCCACCCGCCCGGCCTGGCCGGCGAGTTCGGGGCGGGAGCCGGCCGCCGCCCCGACGGCGACGAACAGCAGCGCGGTGGTGTTCGTGACGTTGGCGGCCAGCGGCGACAACCCCACCGCGAGCAACGCCGGGTACGACACCAGCGAGGCCAGGCCGGCGACAGTGCTGGTGATCCCGGCGAGTACCCCCGCGACCAGTAGCAGCGCAACGTCGGCGGCGGTCAACTGCGCACCCCCCACATGTCCGGTGACGACGCCATCTGGGACGGTACGCACCGGCCGCCGGACCCGCACTGGCCGAACGAACGGCGGCGGCTACTGGAGATGTGCGAAAATCCTCCCTGTTCGGCGAGAACGCCGACGGTGCGTCCGAGACGGGGGTCAGATCGGCCGGGTGGCAGGGGGTACCGACGACGCCCGGGGCGTCCATCTGGCCTTTGGCGCCGATCCCGCGACCAGCATGGTCGTGTCCTGGCTGACCAGCACCGCGGTCACGGCACCCGCGGTCCGGGTGCGATGCGGCGGCGGCGGTGATGGTGGCTCCCACCCCGGCAGGCCCGTCGCGGCGGCCACCCGCTCCTACCGGGACGCCGCCACCGGCGAGTACGTCGTGGTCCACCACGCGTCGCTGCGGGGACTGCGCCCGGACACCCTGTACGCGTTCACGATCGAGCACGACGGCGTACCGCAGGAGGCCGACGGCTCGTTTCGCACCGCGCCGGACGCCCGGGCACCGTTCGCCTTCACCTTCGTCGGCGATCTGGGCACCGATCGTCCGTATGACCCGTTCGGATCCGCGGCCTCCGCGCTCACCGTGGCCGCGATCGAGCGGCAAGCCCCGCTGCTGGCACTCGCCGGCGGGGATCTGTCCTACGCCAACCAGCGCGACGATCCGGTGCGGGCCTGGGCCGACTGGTTCGACATGACGAGCGCGTCGGCCCGATACCGGCCATGGATGCCCTGCGTCGGCAACCACGAGGTCGAGGCCGGCAACGGCGCCCTCGGCCTCGCCGCGTACCAGGCCTACTTCGAGCTGCCCCCCGGCGACACCGACGGCCATCTGGCCGGGCTCTGGTACGCCATCACCGTCGGCGGCGTCCGCTTCGTCGTGCTCACCGCGGAGGACGTCTCCTACCAACATGCCAGTCCCGTCTACCTGCGGGGATTCAGCGCCGGGCGGCAGACCGCCTGGCTCGCGCGGACCCTGGCGGACGCCCGGGCCGATCCGGCGGTCGACTGGATCGTGGTCGTCATGCACCAGACGGCGATGTCGACCTCGGCCGCGCACCACGGCGCGGACCTCGGCATCCGGAAGTCCTGGCTGCCGCTGTTCGACCGCTACGGCGTCGATCTCGTCCTGCACGGACACGAGCACCACTACGAGCGCAGCCGTCCGGTCCATGGCACCGAGGCGGGCAGCCCGCTGCTCACACCCCGGCCGGTGGCGGGCGCTGCGCGAGGGTCGGCACCCGGCGCGGGCGATCTCGTCGACGCCACGCTGGGCCGGGTGCATCTGCTGGTCGGGACGGGTGGCTCGTCGTCGCCGTCGGCGGGGGCGCTGCTCGATCCCCCGGCCGGGCGCGTCATCGTCGGGTTGCACGACCACGAGCCGGGACGGCGGCGCCGGCGGGCCAGGCGGGAGCGGGAGGACGCGGCCTGGCTCGCCACCCGCGCACCCGACCATCCCTACGCCTATGCCGCCGTCGAGGTCGATCCCGGCGAACCGGGCGGGCCGACCAGCCTGCGGATCGCCGTGTACGACTCCGGCTCGCCGCATCTCGCCGGCGAGCCGTTCGACCGGGTGACGCTGATGCGCCCCCGGGGCGACGCGGCCACCCCCGGCTGAACGCGCCCCGCCCACCGGTCACGCGACCACGCGGGGCGAATGACACCGGGACAAGACCCCCACCTCCGCCGCCCTCGGCCGGTGTCGTCACATCCGCGGCTCCGCGCTACCCGAACCACACGGTCGTAATCGCCGCCAAGTCGCCGGCCGATGCGCCCGCGCAACATTGCACGGCATTCTGCACATGCGGGTGCACGGCCACCAACGAGGCGCCTGGACATGCGGTGTGCCACAGGGGAAGAGGTCACCCGGCCCGAAGGATTTTTCCGTCCTCCTCTGGACTCCGACTGGCATAGAGGAATAACTTTCGCCAGAGGATGTAATCAGACGACTACACCATCGTCGTCGCCTGGTGGATCGTGTCCGGGGGGAACCGCATTGGTAGACGAACAGCATTGCCATAACTCTCGGCAAAACGGATCACAATGTCACCCGGAGGTTGACCACCACCCGACACACACGACGCGGAACATCGATGCCGGCAGCCGCCGCGGCCGCCGCCGGAATGCGCGTGTGGGTGCGGCCGCCCCGTCGGGAAGCACACGATGAACGACCCGGCCGCCATGGTCGCGACGCTCGACCTGCGCCCGTGCTGCCGGTCCCGCGTCCTGCGCGACGTCGTCGACCCGAGCATGGTCCGCGCCCTGCTGGCCCGGCAGGCCGGCTTCGAGGTGCGCGACGCGCCCCGGCTGCTGCTCGTCGACGACGCCCGGTCGGCGCCCGCGCATCGGGCGGGCCTCGCCGCGCTGGCCGCCGACCGCTCCCCGACGTCGGTGCTGCTCGTCCTGGTCGGCCCGACCGCACCGACGGACATCACCCACCAGGCGGACACCGCCCCGCCGGCGGAGGTGGTCGCCGCGGTGGACACCGGCGTCTGCGGTGAGCCCCTCGACATCGCCCTGGACGGAGACTCCCTGCACGATCTCGACGCCGCCTACGACCCGGCCCTGTACACGTTCCTCGAACACCATTCCGACGAGCCCGGGCTTCCGGCCTCGTCGACGTCGTCGGAGACGGCCACGGGGGCGCCGCCCAGCCCGGCGGCGTCCGGGGCGCCGGGCGCGGTCATCCCGGCGATCCTGTGGGTCGGGGACCACGAGGGCCGACCACGACCCACGCAGGCGGCGGTCGGGGCCGCCACCCCGCCCGGTGCGGGTGGCTGCGACGCGGACCGCCATGACCCGCCGGCGCTACGCGCACTGCTCGACGCGCTGCGCGGACCGGAGGTGTTCGACCGGGTGTGTCATGAGGTGGCGGCGATGCCCGGCCGCCTCGCGTTCCCCGGCGTCAACGTCATCGTCGGCCGGGTGCCGGACGAGACCCTGCGCACGCTGCGGATCCACGCTGCCCGGCGGTTCGTCAGCGCGACGGAACGCCACGGACCGACCGAGTCGGTGCCAGTGGACGGGGTGCGGCTGCGCCGCGAGGTGGAGGCGGCGCTCGCCGGCGGCCTGCCCCTCGCCGACGTGCACGGCCGGCTGGCCCGGACGGTCCGCCCAGCCCGCGCGGACCGCCTGTCCGGGCTCGCCCACCGGCTGCCGCACCCGGTCCGCCGGCCGATCCGTCGGGTGGCCCGGCGGCTGCGGCGCGGGCGGGCGCCGGTGGGCCTGCTCGCCGGACACACCGCCGAGCTCCTCGACGAGGTCCGCGCGTACGCTGACACGCTTGCCGGGGACAGGCCCTTCCCGTCCGCCGGCGAGCAGCCGGGTGTCAGCCACGCCGTCTCGGCGGCGCTCGCCGAGCACGAGGACGAACTGTCCGCGCTGCTCAACGCCGACCTCGCGGATCTCGCGATCACCGCGCTCCTGCCGGTGTGGGCCGGGCTGGCCGGTACCGGCCCGACGCCCACCGTGACGGCGCTCGGCCGCCTCGCCAACGACCTTCTCGACAGCTACGGCGATCACCTGCGCGATGCCGGCGTCCTCGCCGCGCCGGCCTTCGGGTCATCCGCCGACGCCCGCGCGGACCTCGCCCGCCGGGTCTGGCAGGCGGCGGCCCGCCGACCCGGCGACGACGACGGCGACGACGACGGCGACGGCGACGGCGACGGCGACGGCGACCAGGCCACCACCGCCCGCGGCGTCGGCGAACGCGGCCGGTCCGACGCCATCCCCGGGACCAGTGGGACAGGCTCGCTCGGGACGACGATCCATCAGCTCGCCAGCGCCGGGCAGGCGGGGCTGCTCGATCCCCGACCCGAGGCCGCCCGGCTGATCCTTTTCGCGCCCGACGCCGCCCGCCCGCCGCGGGAGGCCGGTGGCAGCCCGCGGCGGGCGGACCCGCGAACCCCGCCGCTCGCGCAGACCCCGCCCGTCCCGCAGGCCCCGCCGGCGCCCGAAGCGGTCGTCTGGACGGCGTCGACCCTCGTCGCCGGCGTCCTGCGGCTCACCCCGGCGCGGACGGCCGACGTCCTCGACGTCCTGTTCCCGGGCTCGCCGACGTGACCCCGGCGGGTCGGCGGAAACTGGCATGACCGGCATCCCGACCGCGCCGGCGCCCCGCTCGGGCTGGGTGACCGACGCCACGCGCATCGACCAGGTGGTCTACGCCTGGTCCCGGCGCACCCGGGCCGGTGGGGAAGGGTACTTCCCGATCGCCAGCTCGCTGAGCTCCGCCGCCACCCGCTCCTGGAACGACCTGCTCGCCGGCCAGGTGGAGCGGGGCGACACACGCGTCGACCATCCGCCGTCCTCGCTCGCCTACATCGTCGGCAGGCCCGATCATCCCGGCGCGGCCGACGCGGACGCGGTGCCACAGGCCGCGCTCGTCCACCGGGTCCGCATCCCCGGCCGCAGCGGGCCGGGGCGCGGCCGGCTGCGGGCGCACGTCCTCATCGGCCGGGCGGACTATCTGACCGAACGGGTCGCCCTGGCGTTGCACGCCGCCGGCGACAGTCCTGCCGCCGCGCCCCGCACCACCCCCCGGCTGGCTCCGCTGCACCTGCACGACCTCACCGCGCAGCGCCGCAGCGGCGAACGGTCGCTGCGGCAGGCCGCCCGGGCCGCGGCCCGCCGGCACCGGCTGGCCAACCTGGTCGCGACGGTGCTCGCCTGGTCCTGGGCGCAGCGCCCGTTCGCGGTGTCGCACACCGGCTCGGACGAGGCGGTCACCCTGATGTGGGCGCTGGTCGAGATGCTGGAGGAGGTGCTTCCGTACCGGCTCACCTTCTCCTCCCATGTCACCTCGAGCCCCAGCCAGGTCACGGCGGTCACCGCCCAGGCCGCCCCCGCCGTCACCCCGGCGGCGCGGACGGACGCGATCGCCCTGGCGACGACGGACGCGCCCGGACGGTCCGATCCCCGGTTCCTGTTCGTCCCGGTCCCGCCGGAGCTCGCACCCGGCATCGACCCGTCATCGATTCACGTGGATCCACGGGTCCGGCCGTATGTCCCACCGACGATCTACGAGGCCGCGCGCCTGCTCGTCGACGTGTACGGACGCAGCGGGATGCGTGGGGTCAGCGCCATGCTGGCCCTGGTCGGCGATGAGATCCTCCAGCCGGGCGACCCGGAGAGCTGGTGCCGGCGGCTGGTGACCCGATGCGGCCCGGGCAGCGGCATGACCTTCGCGGGCGGCGGGCCCGCCGGCCCGCGCGACGCGGTCGGCCACCGGGGAGGCGGCGGGCCGGCCACGGCCGAGCAGGCGGTCGACGACCATCTGCGCGCGGCCTATGAGCTGCTGCTGGCCCCGGCGGGCGACGCGTCCTTCGATCCGGTGCGCGCCCTGCTCTCGATCCTCACCGCGCCGATCGGGCCGCCCGCCGAGCTGCCGGCCGCCGGGCGGCTCGAGGGCCAGCTACGCCGCGTCGCCGGCCTGCTGACCGCGCCGCGCGGCCGACCCGGCCCGCTGCGGGCCACGGACGCCCAGCCCACCCGCGGCGAGATCACCACCCGGGTCCTCGACCGGTTGGCGAGGTCCGATCCGTCCGCGCGCGAGCGTGGCACCGCCGAGGTCGAGGCCGTCGTCGCCGCCCGGGCCCGCCGGATCGAGGGGACGATCGTCGCGCTGGCCGACGACCTGGCGGCCGTGCGGGGGCCGTCGCCCGCGCGCGGCGTCGAGGAGTCGGTGCGCGAGGCGGTCCCGTCGCTCGCCGCCGGGCTGGAGTCACTCTTCTCGGCCGTGCGGCTGCCCGACGCCGGCGACCGGGCCCTGCGCCTCGCGACAACGACCCTCGACGCGCTGCGCGCGGCCCGATCGACCTCACCGCCCGCCGGGCAGCCCCACCCGGCGGGCGGTGGGCCACCCGGGGTGTCCGCGCCGCCCGGGGTGTCCGCGCCGCCCGGGGTGTCCGCGCCGCCCGGTCCACCCGCCGGGTGGACTCCGACCGTCACCGCCTCCGCGCGGCAGCCTCCGCCGCCGTGGGCGCTGGCGGTGGTGACGCGGCACATCGCCGAGGCGTACCGGCAGGAGTGGGCGTACTGGGACGACCTCCTGCACCCGGCGGACCGCCTGCTGGCCGTGCTCGGCGTGCCGCTGGGCATCTCGCTGGCGGATGCCCCGCACGATCCCCTGACGGATCCGCTCGAGTTCCCCACCGAACTGCGCGAGCTGGCCACGCTGCGGGAACTGTTCGCTCCGGCGCAGGCGCCGTCCGGGCCGGACGCCAGCCGCGCGCCCGGGCGCCGGGCGGATCTGCTGGCCCGAGCCGCCAGCGACGTCACCCAGGCGATCAGCCGGCTGGCGCCGGACGCGAACAGCCCCGGAGTCGACCGGGCCGATTACGTCAGCGCGGTACACGGCGCGGTCACGGCCACCCAGCGGGAGCTGGTCCAGACGCTGGCCACGCTCATCGTCGACCTGAGCGCGCCGCCCGCGGCCATGACCGGCGAGCGCGATCATCCGGCCCGGGTGGCGGCCCTGCTGCGCACCGCCCTGCACGGGCTGTTCGAGCGCTTCGGACTGCCCGAGGGGTTCGACTACGCCGCCGCCCTGGCCGCCGAACTTGCCGCGCTTCCCGCCGCGTCGTCGCCACCTCCCCCCGCTCTCCCTCGACCCGCATCCCCACCAGCCACATCACCACCAGCCACACCACCAGCGGCCGCTGCGCCTCGGGCCCTTCCGGCACCGACCACGTCTGCGCCAGCCAGATCGGCGCCAGCCAGGTCGGCGGCGACCGCGCCGAAGCTCGTGGCGTTCGGATCCGTGACGCCCGGTTTCGCCCGGGCGGACTCCGGCTCGCCGGCGGGAATCGTCATGCGCCTGCTCCGCGAGACCGATGCCTGGGGACCGGACGCCTTCCGCCTGCTCGTCCTCTACGCCCCGCACTGGGACGGCGCGCACGACCTGCGGGCCGCCATCGCCGACGCGGCGCCGCATCGCCGGTCCACAGCGGGTGCCCTCGGCACGGCGGGCGGCCAGCGCACGGCAGTGGGAGGCGGCGGGGGGCCGGCGGCGCTGGCAACGGGCGCGCGCCCCTTCCTCGAGGGCCTGGCCATGACGGGCCCGGTCGGGCGGGGGCGGGAACGGGCACTGGAGGTCACCCGCCGCGTCCTCGCGCTCTACCGGCCGCAGGACGGTCCGGGCCGGGCCGCCGTCCCTGTCACCGGCGCCGCGCCCGCCTCGACGCCCGCGGCCGTGCCGGCCCGCTCGACCCCAGCCGAGCTGCGGGTTCTCGACGCCGAGATCACCGCGCGCCTGACCGCTCCCGATGAGCCGGAGCCGCAGCCCGATCCGGCGATCGCCTTCCTGGCCGCCTGCGGATCGGGCCAGCCGGACGCGGCCAGGGCCTTCGGACTGCTCGCCCGGTACGTGCCGACCTGGGAGAGCGAGCCGGACCTGCACGAGGCCATCTGGCGGTGGGGCACGGTCGGGCGGGACGGCGCCGCGCGCCGCGCCGGGCCACCCCCCACCGGGGCGGCGCTGGCCGCCGCGGCGGAGCGGTACTTCCGCCGGGCCGTGCACGCCACCGACGCCGACGCCGGTGGGCCGTATCCCGCCGACCTGGAACGCGCCACCCGCCGCCTGGCCGCTCTCTACCTGCCGGACGACCCCCGTCTGCAGGCCGCCGGGGAGCTGCCCAGGGTGGTCGAGTCCCGCATCGTCGCGGGGATCACCGCGGGGGGCCCGAACCGGCGGCGCCGCCGCCCCTTCGGGCTGTCCGTGGTCACCCTCACGCTGGCCCTCGCGGCTGTAGCCCTCGTCGCGCTGGTCCGTTGACGTCCACAGGAGACCGTTCTCCCTACTCGGGATCGGTCGAGTCTGGAACAATGACGCGCACCCGTGTCAGACCCGCACCAGGACCGGACCCACACCCAACGGACCGGTATGTCGGTGTCGCGACACTCTCGGGGCCCGCAGCGCGGCGATGGCCTTGGGTATGAAGGAAGACGGCTGGCGACACGTCCCACAGCGTGATCGTGACTGGCTCGGCGAGGACGGAGGCCATGGGTAGCTCGCTGGTGCCAATCATGCTCATCGTGGTGCTGCTGGTCGCCCTGGCGATCTTCGTGGTCCTGAACAACCGGCCGGTCCGGCAGGGCAGCCAGCGCAACGGCCGCGGGCTCAACCACCAACGGCATCGATCCGGTACGGTGCCAGTCCGTGACACCCCCGGCACCGAGGATCCCGGTGTACCCGACGAGCCCGAGCGGGCCGAGGACATCGTCCCCGGCTTCGACGAACCGGAGCCGGTGACCACGCAGGCACCCTTGGCCGCAGCGGCCGACGGCCCGGACACGGGCGCAGCATGGGGAGGGGACGTGACCGCGAAGGTACCGGCGGACCGCGGCGACCGTGACCGCGATCCGGACGCGACCGGCTGGACGCCACCGCCGGCGACACCGCCGCACCAGGTGCCCGTCTACGAGGACGAGCGGGAGAACGCCACCCGCTACTTCGACCCGCAGACGGGCGACTTCGCGATCGTCCCGCCCGTCCCGGCGACGCCGCCGGCACCGGCCGCCGCGGCGACGTTCGTGAGCGCGGCGCCCGCGCCGCAGGCCCCTCCCATGGCCGCGCCCGGCGGCTCGCGCGAGCACGCTGCGGACCTGGTGGCGACCGAGCCGGAGCAGACCACGGCGGCCCCGCTGCGCCTCGCCGCGGCGGGGCGGACCCGGCGCGGCAAGCGCGGCGGCCCCAACGAGGACGCGTTCGTCGTCGTCGACGGCCTGCTCGCGGTCTCGGACGGGGTGGGCGGCGAGGCCGCCGGGCAGATCGCCTCGACGCTGACCGTCACCACCGTGGCCGGTTTCCGCCCGCAGTACGCCGAGGACCCGATGGAGGGCCTGCGCAGGGCGGTGGAACGCGCCAACCGGGTGGTCCGCACCCGGGCGCGGGAGGAGCCCACCTGGCTCGGCATGGCCTGCACGCTCGATGTCGTGATCCTCGGCCGCCAGCAGAACACCGGGGAGCACCTCACCATCGCGCATGTCGGGGACAGTTCGGTGTGGCTGCAGCCGGGCCGCGGGCGCCCGCGCGCGCTGACCACGCCGCACGCGATCCGCAACGGTCCGCTGCTCAACGCGGTGGGCCTCGCCGACGAGATCGAGGCCGACATCTTCGCCGAGCCTGTCCGGGCCGGTGACCGGGTCGTCCTCGCCAGCGACGGCATCACCAAGGTGATGACACCCGAGCAGCTCGACGGCCTGCTCGGCGAGCTCGGCTCCGAGCCCCCGGAGCGGGCCGCGGACGCCCTCGTCGAGGCCGCCCTGCTGGCCGGTGCCCGGGATGACACCACCATCGTCGTCGGCGACCTGGTGTCCGAGCCCGCCACACGGTGAGCCCGGCCGTGGGCCGGCGGGGAACCCTGGTCGGCCGACTGGCCCGGTGGTTGCGCCACCATCTGCTCGGGGTGTTCGCCGTCCTCGGCGTGGTCGCGTTCACCCTCGGCCTGGTCGGGACCTACCGGGAGTTCCGCGCCGATCCGCAGACGTTCTCCTGGGCGAACGTCGTCTTCTTCACGGCGACGCTGTTCATCGCCGACGGCACGATCTTCCAGAATCTCGGTCACTACCCGCTGTCGCTGGAGATCGCCCGCTTCCTCGCGCCGATCGCGACCACCGTCGGTGTCGCCGACGCGGTGAGCACGGTCTTCGCCCAGCGCTTCGAACGCTTCCGGGCCCGGCGCGCCCGCCGGCACGTCGTCGTCTGCGGCACCGGGCCGACGGCGTCGGCGCTGGTCGACAAGCTGTCGCGGGCCAAGCAGGTGGTGCTCGTCGCCGAGGACGCGCAGCGGGAGTATCCCGACGCGGAGCTGCCGCCCGGGCTGCTGCGGGTCGTCGGCGACCCGGTGGAGCCGCTCGTGCTGGCCCAGGCGGGGGTGGCCCGGGCGGAGGTCATCTACGGCTGCCTGCCGGACACGTCGTCGAACCTGGGGATCGCGCTGGCCGCGCGGCGCCTCGCCGTCGACCGGGCCGAATCGCCCCTGCGCTGCCTGGCCCAGGTGGGCGACCTGTCCCTGATCCCGCACCTGCGGGCCCGGCGAATCGGGCTGACCGACGACCCCGGCTTCCGGCTGGACTTCTTCGCGATCGAGGTCCTCGGCGCGCACGCGCTGCTCCAGCGCCATCCGCCCGCCTGGGCGAGCCCGGAGCGGACGGGACCTCCCACCAGCCCGGCCGCCCCCCTCGTCGTGATCGGGCTGTCCGGCCTCGGCCGGGCGCTCGTGACGGAGCTGGCGCGCCGCTGGCAGGCGGCCGTCGGTGCCGACGGGCCGCTGCTGCCGCTCGCCGTGTCCGGCCCCGACGCGACCGAGGCAGTCACCACGATGCGGGAGCGCGAGCCGGCACTCGGCCGCGTCCGGCTCACCGCGCACGACACCCGGCGCGGCGCGCTGCCGCCCGCGGTCACCGACCCGCCGGGCGATCAGCCCCCGCCCGAGTTCGTCTACGTCTGCGACGGAGACGAGGAGCTGGCGCTGCTGGCCGGGCTCGACGCCGCGCAGGCCCTCGACCGCCGGTTCGGCGTGGCCCGCACCACCATCGTCGTGCGCACCGGTCGCCAGCGCAGCCTGCATGACGTCTTCGGCGGTTCGGCGTCACGGCGCCCACCGGCCGTGGCCGGGCCGCTGCTGGCGAATCTGCGCGACGGCGTACGGTTTTTCGCGGTCAACGACGAGGCGCTGCCGCTGGATCTCGGCGACACCGACTTCGTCGACCGGCTCGCCCAGGCCAGCCACGCCCACTATGTCGAGGCGGAGCTGCGCGCCGGCATCGAGATGGGCAGCCGCCAGGCCATGGTGCCCTGGGCCGACCTGCCCGACGACCTGCGCGACGCCAACCGGGCGCAGGCCGCGCACGTCGGCGAGATCCTGCGCGCGCAGGCGCTGATGCTGATGCCGGTCGACGCCGCCGAGACCGACTTCGCCTTCACCGAGGCGGAGGTGGAGGAACTCGCCCTGCTGGAGCACGACCGCTGGCGCCGCGAGCGGTCCACCCGCGGCTACCAGCTCGGCCCGGTCCGCCAGGACGGCATCGACCGCCGCCACCCCGCCCTCGTCGACTGGTCGGCCCTGGCGGAGGCCGACCAGGAGCGCGCCCGGCGCGCCGTCCGCGTCCTGCCGACCATTCTCGCCCACGCCGGCCTGCGCATCGTCCGCCTCAACGACCCGACCTGAGCCGATCAAGCCGATCCGGGCCGATCCGGCCGTCGGGTGCGGGCGGGCGGGCGCGGGCGGGCGCGGCGGCGGCGGCGGCGCACGATCCGTCAGGCGATGCGCTGACCCGCCGTGCAGTCCAGCGCGCTGGCCCGGGTCAGCCCGTCGACCGAGAGCCGCGCCGAGAGCCGCACCGGTCCGGACGACTCGGTGAGGATGCCCGTCCACCCGCCGGCGGCGCGGAACACGCAGGCCCGGCCGTCCGTCAGCCGCCAGTAGGGGGTGAAGTGGACGAGCACGGTGGCGATGCCGGGGGCGTGGAAGTCGACCGCGACCGAGCTCACCCCGAGCTCGGTCAGGCTCGCCGGCCCGCGCACCAGGCCGGGTGAGTCGGTGACGATCCACACCTTCCAGTGCGCGTCCTGCCAGGCCAGGTCGAGATAGGGCAGGCCGGCCCGCAGCAGCTTCGCCTCGGCGACCGCGGACGGGTCGAGGTCGACGTCGGGCAGCGCCACGTAGCGGATGCCACGGGCGAGCAGCCACTGGTGGTAGGTCTGGGCGTTCAGCGTCCCGTCGTAGAACAGCGCGTTGTACTTGCTGTCCAGCTGCCGCTGCCAGCCGCGGGCCATCGGCACGGACGGCGCGACGTAGCGAGCCTCCCAGTGGGCCCGGGTGAACGGCACCTCGACCCGTCCCGCCGGCACCGGCGAGCCCCGGTCCAGGTAGTCGAGCAGGCCGGTGTAGTACGACGCCTTCGCCGAAGGATCGCCCTGGGTGAGCAGCGCGCCGTGGATCGGCCCGATCTGCCAGCCGATCAGCGGGACCGCGACCACGGCGAGCACCCGGCGCCGGTCAGCGAGCAGCAGCGCCGCCGCAGGCCCTGCCAGCATCGTCGCCGGCCGGGTGATGTTCCCCCCGACCTGCGACGGCACCACGAAGAACACGGTGGCGGCGGCCGCCCACAGCAGCAGACCGTGCCGGATCGGCCGGGCCTCGCGCGGGACGACGAGCAGACCGACGCCGATCAGGGTCAGCAGCGACAGGTAGGTCAGGGCGGGAAAGGGCTGGTAGCCGTCCTCGGGGAAGGCCAGCGCGACGATGATGCCGGCGCCGGCGCCGGCGAACGGCAGCACCCGCCGCCAGCCGATCGTCGGCAGCAGCGCACACCCGACGAGCAGCACGAACCCGGCGGCCAGCGGCGAGGCCAGCGACGACAGCACCGCCCCGGTCCAGGTCAGCGCGATGCGTCGCTCGCGGGCGCCGAGCAGCGCCAGCCCGCCGAAGGCCATCCCGAGTGCGAACGGCATCCGGCCGACGACCAGGTTCGCCACCGTCGCCACGGCGAACCAGACCAGGACGAGGTCGTGCCCCCGCCGCCGGCCCGGCCCGCGCAGCAGCCGGGTGACGATCATCGTGGAGGCGACGCAGGACAGCGCGCCGATGACCTCGACCCCGAGCAGCGCCCCGAGCGGCGGAAACAGCACACTGTACCCGGGTATGGTGTGGCCGCCGTACCATTGATCGTCCCAGAGGACCGGCCCGCCATGGCGGAACAGCCACACCCGGTAGTCCTGGGCGGGAGTGTCCGGGCCGGTCACGCCGAGCCCGGCGCACAGCAGGCACAGGGCGGCCGTCAGCGTCCACGGCCAGCGGCGCACCGCCGCGACCACGGCGAACGCGCCCCGCGCGAGCGGTCCGCGCCGCCGCGGAGGTTCGACAGCGATGAAGGGGGTCTGCGGTGGTGCAGCCACGCGAGGCTCCGCCGGCGTCGCCTCGGTGGGCGCACCGGCTGCCGCGAGTGCTGTCACACTCGACCTCCCTGCTCCTCGTCGTCGGCGGCGCCGTCGCCGCGCTCGCGGCCATGGTGGCCGAGGGACGCCTCGGACCACGCGATCCGAACGTTACCGACCCCTCATTCTGGTGGGGAATTCTTCCATCGGCACCACCTGGCGAGACCACGAGGGGCGTTCTGGCCGGAGTCTCCGCGCTGAGCGTCATCACGCTGGGCCTGTGCTGGGCCGTTCTGGTCCGGGCGGTGCTGGCCGGCCGGGTCGGCACCCGCACGGGCCTCGCCGCCGCGGCGGCCTGGAGCCTGCCGTTCGCCGTCGGGCCGCCGCTGTTCAGCCGGGACGCCTACGCCTACGCCGGTCAGGGCGAGCTGGCCCGACTCGGCCTGGACCCGGCGACGCACGGCATCGCGACGCTGCTGACCGCCGGCGCGGCCGACGGGTCGGGGCCCGCCTTCGTCCACGCCGTCGACCCGCGCTGGTCGCTCACCCACAGTCCGTACGGCGGCGCCGCGGTGGCCGTCGAGCGGGCCGCCGCGATCATCGGCGGCGGGCCGACCGGAACGGTCGTGGTCCTGCGGATCGTCGCGGTGCTCGCCACCCTCGCGCTGATCGCCCTGGCGCTGCGCCTCGCCGGCCCGGCGCCCGGGCCACGCGCCGCGGTCGCCGTGCTGGTGGCGGCGAATCCCGTCGTGGTCATCCACCTCGTCGGCGGCGCGCACCTGGACGCCCTCGTCGCCGCCGCGGTCGTCGCCGCGCTGGTGGTGGACCGCGCGGGCGATCCGCCAGGGTCGAACCCACTGACCGGCGCCGCCGCGACCGCGCTGGCGGCGCTGGCCTTCAACGTCAAGGCGACCGCGCTGCTCGCCGTCGGCTGGCTGATGGTCGCCCATCTGCTGGCCGCCCGGCGTGAGCCGCGGCCGCTGCACGCCGGCGCCACCCGCCTGGCCGGCGACCTGGTGGCCGTCGCCGCCACGACGGGGCTGTGCACGGCCGCCGCCGGCTTCGGGCCGACCTGGATCCACTCGCTGTCCACCTCCGGCACCCTGAGCACCGGCATCGCCCCCGCCTCCCTGTGCGCGACGCTCGTGAACGGCCTGCTCGGCCTCGTCGGCGCGCATCCCGGCCATGGCCCGACGCTGCGGGTGACGCGGGCGCTGTGCCTGCTGGCCGCGGCCGCCGTCGTCGCCGCCCTCGTCCTGCGCGCCTGGCGCCGCGGCGGCGGCCCCGTTGCGCAGGAGACGTCAGCGCTGGACACCCGGCCGGATCTCGCCGTCCTAGGCCTCGGCGGGCTGGCGGTGGCCCTGGGCAATCCAGTCGTCTACCCGTGGTACCTGGCGTCCTGCCTGCCGGCGCTGGCGCTGCTCGCCGCGCTGCTGGCCGGCCGGGCGCGCGCCGTCACCGCCGCCGGCACGGCCGTCGTCTCCGCCTGGCTGTGCCTGGCGACGCTGCCGCCGCTCGCGGCCACCTGGCGGTTGCTCGGCCGGGCCGGGGCGACCGGGCTGGTCACGCTGCTGGGGCTCGCGGCCGTGGCCGGCTCGGCGGCGCTTGTCGCGGCGCGGCGGCGGCCCGCACCGCCCACCAGCACACCATGAGCAGCCCCAGGTTGCGCAGCACCAGCACCAGACACAGCACGATCCGTCCCTGGATCAGGTCGTTATACCGCCACGGGTAGACGACCTGGGACAGCACGGCGACGGCGAGCAGCGCCACCACCAGCCGCCGCCCTGATCCCGGCCACCAGCCCGGCGCCGGCTCCATCCCGGACGCGGAGTCCGCCCCCGACGCCGGCAGCAGGCCTGACTCCGGCGGCGGGCCTGACCCCGGCGGCGGCCCTGACCCCGGCGGGCGGGCGTCGGTGGCGAGCGCCGCGGCGGCCAGCGCCAGCAGCCAGACCAGATACTGCGGGCTGAGCACCCGGGCGGTCACCACCACGACAGTGACCAGCGCGAGTGACCGCCAGGCCGGCGACGCCCCCGTGCTCCCCCGCGCGCGCAGCCACCACCAGCCCGCCGCCGCGACGATCACCGCCACCTCGACCAGCGAGCACACGGCCGCCACCTGGCGGGCGAGCGGACCGTCGAACTGCAGGGCACCATACGAGTACCGGGGTGCCGGCCCGCCGAGCATGTGCGCGACGACGAAGGGCGTCGCGGCGACCGCCTCGACCTGCAGCCCGCGGGCCCGTTGTGCGCCGACGAAGCCGAACACGCCCCCGAGGGCACCGGTGGCCGCGAGGATCGCCGCCAGCGCCGCCACCGCGCCCGCGAACCCGCCGGCCAGCCGGGCCGCGACCCGCGCGCCCGGCCGCGGCAGCGCGACCAGCAGCAGCACCGGCCACACCTTGAGCAGGGCGCCGACCCCGACGCCGAACCCGGCCCGCCCCGGCCGGCCGGCCGCCACCGCCAGCAGCGCGGCGAGTGCCGCGGCCGCCGGCAGCAGATCGAACCGGGCCAGCGCCACCGGGCCGAGCGCGATGATCCCCAGCACCCAGACCAGCGCGGCCCGCCGGTCCCGCCGGGCCAGTGCGGCCGTCGCCGCGGCGTCGGCGAGCAGCGCCAGCACGACGAACGCCGCCCGATAGGGCACCGCCGTAAGGGTGTGAGCCAGCTCCGGCAGGACGAACGCCACCGCCGCGCCGGGCGGGTACTGCCACCGGTCATCGCCGGCCGGCAGCCCGCCGCCGTGCGCGAGGCCGTGCGCCCAGCCCGCGTAGATGTCGAGATCACCCTGGACGTTCTGCTGGGTACCGACCATCTGGCCGGTCAGCACGATGGCGGCGAGCAGCGCGCGGGTCGCCAGCCAGCCCGCCCACAGCCGCCCGAAGGTGGGACCGGCGGTGCCCGGACCACTCCGGGCTGTGGCCACCGGCTCGTCCGGGCCGCTCGCGACCGCGCGTGGCACCGGGCGCGCCACCCCCCGAGTACCGCCCGCGACGGGCGGGGGGAGCGACCTGTCCGCGCGCACGAGGGCGACCGTACCCGCCCGTCCGGGCGGGTCGAGGCTCACCCTCGATGCGCCCGGCGGGGGCCCGCCAGTGTCACCTATTGTTTCCGCCATATCGAGTCACTGCCATGGCACGCAACGGAGCGTGTCGTGGCCGGCGGACCC
Source organism: Frankia sp. RB5 (assembly GCF_059816245.1). NCBI lineage: Bacteria > Bacillati > Actinomycetota > Actinomycetes > Frankiales > Frankiaceae > Frankia > Frankia sp. RB5. Next base: position 9,969 of record NZ_JCBATA010000017.1, on the reverse strand, counting down.
GGCGGCGCGTCCGGCGGCGGAGGGTGGCTCGAAACGCGCCGCGGAGGTGCCTGTGATCCTCGGATCCGGCTCAGCATGGGACACGGCCTGCGTTCAACTGGCGAACGCGGCCCGGCATCTGGGCCTCGACGACGGACTGCACGAACTGCTCCGCACGCCCCGACGGTCGATCACCGTCAGCGTGCCCCTGCTACGCGACGACGGCCAGATGATGGTGCTGACCGGCTACCGCGTGCAGCACAACCTCGCCCGCGGGCCCGGCAAGGGCGGCATCCGCTACCACCCCAGCACCGACCTCGACGAGGTCAAGGCGCTGGCGATGTGGATGACCTGGAAGTGCGCGCTGATGGGAATCCCCTACGGCGGCGCCAAGGGCGGCATCGCGGTGGAGCCCGGGATGCTCTCCCGTCAGGAGCGCGAGCGGATGACGCGCCGCTACGCGGCCGAGCTCGTCCCGCTGATCGGGCCGGAGAAGGACATCCCGGCCCCGGACGTGGGCACGGACGAGCAGACCATGGCCTGGATCATGGACACCTACTCGACCCACACCGGCCACACGGCCACCGGCGTGGTGACCGGCAAGCCGCTGTCGATCGGCGGCTCCGCCGGGCGGGCCGGGGCGACCAGCCGAGGCGTGCAGCTCGCGCTGTTCGCCGCGCTGCGCCAGACCGGCCGCGACCCGCACGCGACGACGGTGGCCATCCAGGGCTTCGGCAAGGTCGGCGCGCTGGCCGCGCAGTACCTGCACGACGCCGGGTGCAAGGTCGTCGCGGTGTCCGACGTCAAGGGCGGCGTCCACAACCCGCAGGGACTCAACCCGGCGGCGCTCATCCGCTACCTCGCCGACGGCGCGGAGACCGTCGTCGGCTTCCCCGCCACGGACACCATCACCAACGACGACCTGCTGGAGCTCGACGTCGACGTGCTGGTCCCCGCCGCGCTCGAGGGCGTCATCACCGTCGAGAACGCCGACCGGATCCGCGCCTCGATCATCGTCGAGGGCGCCAACGGCCCGGTGACCGCCGAGGCCGACCGCATCCTCGATGACCGGGGCGTGCTGATCGTGCCGGACATCCTGGCCAACGGCGGCGGCGTCGCCGTGTCGTACTTCGAATGGGTCCAGGACATCCAGGCGTACTTCTGGTCGGAGGACGAGGTCAACGACCGGCTGCGCGCGCTGATGGAGCGCGCCTACGGCGAGGTCGCCATGCTCGCCACGACACAGGGCATCAGCATGCGCGGCGCGGCGCACATCATCGGCGTCAGCCGGGTCGCCGAGGCGCACCGCACCCGCGGCCTCTACCCCTGACGAGGCCGGGCACCCGTGGGTGCCCGCGGGTGACACGCGGGCACCCCGAGGTACCCCCGAGGTCGGCCGCGCCGGGATGACCCGGCCGGTACGGTCGCCGGGTTGCCGAGGAGGACGGCGGTCACGGCCACCGGCCGCGCGAACCCTCGGCAATCCGAGCGGCGCCACCCGACCGCACCGCGTCCCGCGAGATGCGGCGGAACCCGGAACACGGCGCGGCGCGAAGTGCGGCGCATCCGCGACGTGAAGCGGTGCCGCCGGACGCCAGCGGCCTGGCGGGTCGCCAGTGGCCTGCGGCCTGGGGACGCCAGCCCGGCGGGACGTCGGCGGGCCCGCCGGGACCCCGCGGCCTGCGACTTGGCGGGACGTCAGTGGCCCGGCGCCCGTCGGCGGCGCCTCGGGGGTGCCACGGGGGTGCGGGGATGGGCGAAGATCCCAGTCGTCGCGGTCGCCGCAGCGGACGCGACGGCGAACAGCGCGTCCCGGTCGTCCGCCGGCGAGGTCCGGCAACGGCGGCGCTCGCCGCACCGCTCACAGGCATGGGTGAGAACGGTCTCGCGCGGGCCGAACTCGACGCCCACCGGGCGCATCACCCCGCCGCAGCCCGCCCCGCGGTCGCCTGGGTGCACGTCGACGTGGCGCGAGCACAGACAGCTGGGACAGTGGTTGGTGTAGCCGTCACCGCGCACGGCCGCCCCGCAGACGAGGCAGTCGAAGTCCTCGGTGACACGGGTGAAGCGCCGGCTCACCCCGCCAGCCTACTGACAGCCCCGGCGAGCCCGTCGCCACGGACGGTCAGTAGATCTCACCTCGAGACGCGACCTGGAACGGAGTCGACCACCGATGCCCGGGCGCGCCGGCCCGACCCCGATGCGCCGGCACACCGGGTCCGGCGTCGACGGGCGTGCCGTGCCCTGTCGCCCGCGGCGTGGTCGAGACGGTCCGGAACGTGTGCTGACGGGGACGACCGGGGATGTCGGACCCACAGGATGAAATAGTGGGCGGCGAACCATACCGGGCGTGGCACCAGTGCGTCCGGCCGTGCCCGTCGTCCCGGCCGCGTCTTGAGGAGGTCGCGCTGTGCAGGCTGCTCCCCAGCCCAGCGAGCAACCCCACCCCGGGGGCGCCGCCGCGCGCGCGGAGCTCTCCGAGCGGGACCGCCGCATCCTCGCCTTCGAGCAGGGGTGGTGGCGCCATCCCGGCGCCAAGGAGGAGGCGATCCGCGCCGAGTTCGGCCTGTCGTCGACGCGGTACTACCAGATTCTCAACCGGCTGATCGACACGGAGGCGGCGATGATCGCCGATCCGATGCTCGTCCGCCGGCTTCGGCGGCTGCGCGACCAGCGTCGAGCGGCCCGATCGGACCGGCGGGACCGGAGCGAGGAGTAGTTCGGGGGATGGTGCATGGCACGAGCACGCCGGGGCGGCGACGAGCCCCGGCGCGGCGCTCCGACCGGCTGCGCGGCCTGTGGGCGGCTGCCGTCGCGATCCTCGCCGTCCTCGCTGGCATCCTGCTGGTGAACCTGGTCAACGGCGGCTCGGACCCGGGGCGCTCCGGCGGGCCGGTGGCGGCGCCGACCCGCTCCCCCGACGCCGCCACGCTGGAGCCGTCCCGGTCGGCGACGCCGTCGGCTCGGCCCACGTCCGCCTCGCCGAAACCGAGCCCGCCGGCATCGAGCGCGGCGCGACCGACCGACACGCCGCCGCCCGCCCCGGCGAGTGCCGGGGGTCAGCCAGGCCCCACGGCCCCGGTGGTCGTGCTGAACAACTCCCGGATCACCGGGCTCGCCGACGTGGCGGCGCGCCGCGTCGCGGCAGCCGGTTTCCCGGTCGAGCGCAAAGGCAACTACGTGTCGGTCTACGACGTCCCGGTCTCGACGATCTTCTACGACGACACGCACGAGGACGCCGCGAAGGCCCTGCAGGCCGCCGTCCCCGGGATCGAGAAGATCGTGCCCCGCTCGCAGACCCGGATCGTCGTCCCCGGTGCCCTCATCCTCGTCATCACTCGCGACTTCCCCGCCGACCCGGAAAAATGATCTCGTGATCGCCCCGCCGAACCCTGACCATCTCGACGGACATCATCGACCCGGGAAGGCCTCGTGACCGAATCCACGCACAGCCTGTCCGCACCCGCACCCGCACCGCGCACCCCCGCCGGTGGCGCCGGCCTCGCCGCCCTGCTTACCGCGCCGGACCGCGCCCTGATCGCGCTGGACTACGACGGGACGCTGTCCCCGATCGTCGCGCGCCCGTCGGACGCGGTGCCCGCACCGGGCGCGCTGGAGGCGCTGCGCGGGCTGTCCCGCCGGGTGGGCACCCTCGCGATCATCACCGGGCGGCCGGTGGACGCGCTGCTGGAGCTGACCGGCGCGGAGAAGCTGCCTGACCTCGGCGAACTGATCATCCTCGGCCAGTACGGGCTGCAGCGATGGGACTCGCGGTCGCGGGAGATCACCAGTCCGGATCCGCTGCCCGGGGTGGCCGCCGTCCGCGCCGCCCTGCCCGACCTGCTGCGCGACGCCCCGCCCGGCACCGTCGTCGAGGACAAGCACCAGGCTCTGGTCGTGCACGTGCGCCGGGCCGCCGACCCGGACGCGGCGCTCGGCGCGCTCGCCCCCGCGCTGACGACGCTCGCCGAGGAGCACGGCCTGGAGGCCGCACCCGGCAAGAAGGTCCTGGAACTGCGCCCGCCCGGTCACGACAAGGGCGGGGCGCTGCGTGAGCTCGTCGCGGCCCGTGGCGCCCGCTCGGTGCTCGTCGCCGGCGACGACTACGGCGACCTGCCGGCCTTCACGGCCGTGGACGAGCTGCGCGCCGCCGGCATCCCCGGCATCACCGTGTGCAGCGACAGCCCCGAGGTGCCGGACGTACTACGGGAGGCGGCGGACCTCGTCGTCCCCGGCCCCACCGGCATGGTCACCCTGCTCGAGGTCCTCCTCGACCGCCTCGGCGGCTGACCCGAACGACCGGCCGGCGCGCCGGGACGTCGTCGTGGCAACGTCCTGGCCACCAGCTGGCGGCACGCTTCGCCGCCGACCTGCGCCAGCCCGCGGCCACTTCACCGCCGGCCTCAGCGGCGGCGTCACCGACCTCCGTCGGCAGTCCACCTCGGCCGCGTGTCGAGGTGTGATCCGTCGGGCCGTCCTCGCGTGGACGCCTCCGCCCGCCGCCCGCCATCCGCCGCCCGCCTACGGCATCCCGACACCACCCGTTCATGATCAATATCGGTGTGGGGGGCGACCGGAACGCCGAGGAGGCGGGGGACTTCCCGTGGAGGGGGAGTGGCCGCCGGGGAAGGCAGCGTGATGCCAGTTTCCCCGTGTGTCGTGTCCGGTTTGTCCCTAGGTTTCTGGCAGGGAACGCCGTGACAGTGCCAGAACGCTGTCACCGACCGCCGCCGCGAACGGCCTCGAACCGCTGACGCGACACGCCGACGCAAAGATCGCAACCCGAGGCACGGGCTAGGAGTCGGCGGTGAGGGCGGCGAGCTGGTCGGTGAACCAGATGCGCGGCGGGAGGAGGCCGGCTACGGCGGCGAGTTCGTCTGCGCGGCGGCGGCGGTCGGCGGGGGGCATCGTCAGCGCCGTGTGCAGGGCCGCGGCGGTCGCCTCGATGTCGAACGGGTTGATCACGAGTGCAGCGGAGCCCATCTCGGCGCAGGCTCCGGCCTCCCGGGACAGCACCAGGGCCGCGCCGTCGTGGGAGAGCACCGGCCCTTCCTTCGCGACCAGGTTCATCCCGTCGCGGATCGGGTTGACCACGAGGACCTCGGCGAGTGCGAGGGCCGCGATCGAGCGCGGGTAGTCGTCGGTGAGCTCCAGGCGCAGGGGCCGCCAGCCCTCGGTGGCGAACTCGTCCTCGATCTCGGCGGCGAGGCGCAGCACGGCGGCCGTGTACTCGCGGTACTCGGGCAGATCGTGCCGGGACGGGTAGGCGCAGACCAGGTGGGTGACCTTCCCGCGCCACTGCGGGCGGGAGCGCAGCAGCTCGCGGTAGGCCGCGAGGCCGCGGACGATGTTCTTGGACAGCTCGGTCCGGTCGACCCGGACGATCAGCCGGCAGCCCGCCGTCGCCCTGCGCAGCTCGGCGGCGCGGGCGGCGACGTCAGGCGCGCCTGCCCGCGCCCGCAGCTCGTCGGCATCCACCCCGAGCGGATGCACACCGATCCGCACGGTCCGCGGTGCCTGGGGGTCACCGGACGGCCAGCCTCCCGGCGGGGGCGCCACGAGCAGTTCCCGTGGCTCGACGCGGACGCCCGGCAGGGCCCGCACGCAGTCCTCGAAGGCGTCGGCCCAGGCGTCGGTGAGGAAGCCGAGGCGGTCGGCGCCGAGCATGCCCCGCAGGATCTGCTCGCCGATGTCGTCCGGGAGCAGCCGGAAGTACTCGGGCGGCGCCCACGGGGTGTGGCTGAAGTGCGCGATGCGCAGGTCCGGTCGCAGCTCCCGCAGCCGCCCGGGGACGAGGGTCAGGTGGTAGTCCTGCACCAGCACCGCGGCGCCCGGCGCGGCCTCGTGCGCGAGGGCCTCCGCGAACATGTCGTTGTACGCCTCGTAGGCCGCCCAGTCCCGACGGAACACCGGCCCGAACACCGGCTGCGTCGCCGGTGCGTACAGCAGATGCTGGATGAACCACAGGGTGCGGTTGGCGATGGCGTTGTAGGCCCGGTCGAACACCGTCGGCTCGACGTCGAGCATCCGCACGGCCGTGCCGCCGGTGTCGTGCCCGGCGAGGTCGAGCCGGCCGCCCGGCGTCGCGCGCACGGCCCGCCGGTCGGCGTCGCCGAGGGCCGCGCACACCCACACCATCGGCAGCGCCTCGGCGGGCGCGTCCGCCGCCGCCTGGCTCAGCCCGCTGACCAGCCCTCCGGCGCCGCGTCGCAGCACCAGCTCCCCGTCGTCGCCGGCGGCGAAGGCCACTGGGCCGCGGTTGGAGGCGACGAGCACCCGGGCCGTTCCCGATTCCGCAGCTCCCTGCGACGTGGCTCCCCGCGACCTGCTTCCCTGTGCCGAGGCGCGCGCGGGTGCGCCCTGCTCGACTCTCGGCATGCGTTGCACACTGCGGAGGGTAGGCCATCGGGGCGGGTGGCCGGGCCCGCCGGCCGGGCTTGCCCCACCCGTCGGGCGCCGCGCTGGCCGGACATGACCGCAGGTCGTCCGTCCGGTGTCCGGAAGGCGTCCCGGGGACATCGCTACGGAGTTACCCAGATTTCCTGGGCATGCGTGGGAACGAGTCCTCCTGTATCGCCGGGACGAAACGGACACCGAACCCGGTAGAACGACACAGGTAGCCCCTCAGCCCTGCAACCCCCACCAGCGACCTCACCCACAGCGACCCGACACCGCGGTCGACACAAAGATCACAAAGCGTGACGGCACCCTACTCGGCGAGGGCGGTGCGCACGGCGCTGGCCCAGCCGGCGCCGACCGGGCCCGACTCGACGGTGATGTTGTCGTAGCGGGCCAGGTGCTCGCTGATGTGGGGGTGGCGCAGCGCGTTGGCGACCAGGTGCATGCGGCCGACGTGCGCGGCCATCTCCAGGTCGCTGGCCGAGTCGCCGATCGCGATCGCCTCGGCGGGCGCGATGCCGCGGCGCTTGAGGTCGTGGGCGACCGCGTCGCCCTTGCCGACGCCGTCGGGGACGAGATGGTAGACGTGCGGCGAACCGCCGAGGTGGGGCATGTGCGCGGGGGAGATCAGGCCGTTGTCGCGCATGCTCAGCCAGGAGAAGCCGCTCTCGGCGAGCCAGCCGTCGACCTCGGGGACGTCGATGCGCCCGCGGAGCATGACGTCGACCTCCCGGCCGGCGTGCCAGGGGGTGTGCAGCTCGAGCCGGCCGGGGTGGCGCTCGATCAGCCGGTCGAGCAGCTCGGTGGGGACCTGGTCGTACTCGGGGGGCATCGCGCCGCGCAGCAGTTCGCTGTCCAGGCCGTCGTTCCAGCCGACGATCGCGCCGAGCTCGCCGATGAAGCCGTCCGCGCCGAAGATCTGCGCCGCCTCGACGAGCTGAGGCCGGGTCCGCCCGCTGACCAGGACCAGCGCGATGCCGGCCGCGTGCAGCTCGGTGAGCGCCCGCGCCGGCTCCAGGGTGATCGCCCCACCCTCGGCACGGAAGAAGCAGCCCTTCGGGCCGACCATCGTGCCGTCGAGATCGGTGTAGACGACGCGGATACTCACAGTCATGGACTCCTTGGTCTGCCGGTGAGGCCCTACCCGAACGTGAAGCGTGAAACACCGCTGCACGATCGCCCGCACACGGTCTACAGTACGGACAGACAACTTCATCTGGCTCATCCAGAGGGGCAGAGGGAACGGCCCAGCGAAGCCCCGGCAACCACCCGCATCCGATGCGCGGCAGGTGCTAATTCCGACCCGCGGCAGACCGCCACGCGGGAAAGATGAGGAGCTCCTCTATGACTCTCGCGCCCGAGCGCGCCTCCGCCTCCGCCCTCGACGTCGCGAATCCCGCCGTCGGCCTCTCCTGTCGTCACTGCGGCGCAACCTACCCGCTCTCCCCGACCCACGTGTGCGTGGAGTGCTTCGCCCCACTGGAGATCTCCTACGACGCCGATCTGCTCGGCCGGGTCACCCGGGAGTCCATCGAACGCGGGCCGCGCAACCTGTGGCGTTATGTCGGGCTGCTGCCCGCGGGCCACGACCCGGCGCGGCGTGTCTCGCTCGGCGCCGGGTGGACGCCGCTGCGCCCGGCTCCGCGCCTGGCCGCCGAGCTCGGCATGAAGACGCTGTACGTCAAGGACGACAGCGCCAACCCGACGCACTCGTTCAAGGACCGGGTCGTCTCGGTGGCGCTCAGCGCCGCCCGCGAGCTCGGCTTCGCCACCGTGGCCTGCGCGTCGACCGGCAACCTCGCCCAGTCCGTGGCCGCGCACGCCGCCGGTGCCGGGCTGCGCTCGGTCGTCCTCGTGCCGCACGACCTGGAGGCGGGCAAGACGGTCTCCACCGGCGTGTACGGCGGGACGCTCGTCGCGATCCAGGGCACCTACGACGACGTCAACCGGCTGTGCAGCGAGCTGGCCGGCGAGTACGAGTGGGCATTCGTCAACGTCAACGTCCGGCCGTTCTACGCCGAGGGCTCCAAGACGCTGGGCTACGAGGTGGCCGAGCAGCTCGGCTGGCGGCTGCCGGAGCAGGTCGTGGTGCCGATCGCGTCCGGCTCACTGCTGACCAAGGTGGACAAGGCGTTCGGCGAGCTCGGCAAGCTCGGGCTGGTGGAGCCGACGCCGTACAAGGTGTTCGGCGCGCAGGCCGCGGGCTGCAACCCGGTGGCCGCCGCCTTCGCCCGCGGGAGCGACACGGTCGCCCCGGTGAAGCCGTCGACGATCGCCAAGTCGCTGTCGATCGGCAATCCGGCCGACGGGCCCTACGCGCTCGACGTCGCGCGGCGCACCGGCGGCGCGATCACCGACGTCACCGACGAGGAGATCGTCGAGGGTATGCGGCTACTGGCCCGCACCGAGGGCGTCTTCGGCGAGACCGCCGGCGGCGTCACGGTGGCGAACCTGCGCCGCCTGCTGCGCGAGGGGCTGCTCGACCCGGCCGCCGAGACCGTCATCTACAACACCGGCGACGGGCTGAAGACCCTCGACCCCCTCGTCGAGACCGGCGGCCCGACCGCCACGATCAAGCCCTCTCTGCGTGCGTTCGAGGCCGCGGGACTCGGGGACGACTGACCGACCGCCACCACCCCCGATCGAGCGACCCGGTACCCCACTGGGCGGGAGCGACGGGCGGGTGACGGGCGGGTGACAGGCAGGCGACTCGAGGCCTCACTCGACGGGAGCGAGCTTGCACTCTCCCATGTCGAGTGCTAAACAGGACTTGGCACTCTCCCCTGGGGAGTGCCAAGGCTGAAACGGCGAGGTTGCCCGATCCGCCCATTCTGGTGCCGTCGGGGACCGTCCGTCGCGGGCGTCGTTGTGGCCAGGCCATCGAACCCTGCCATCCCACTGGGAGGACCCAGAAACCATGCCGAAGATCATCGCCTTCGACGAGGAGGCTCGGCGCGGCCTGGAGCGCGGCATGAACCAGCTGGCCGATGCGGTCAAGGTCACGCTCGGCCCCAAGGGTCGCAACGTCGTTCTGGAGAAGAAGTGGGGCGTCCCCACGATCACCAACGACGGTGTCTCCATCGCCAAGGAGATCGAGCTCGAGGACCCGTACGAGAAGATCGGCGCGGAGCTCGTCAAGGAAGTCGCGAAGAAGACCAACGACGTCGCGGGTGACGGCACCACCACCGCGACGATCCTGGCCCAGGCCCTGGTACGCGAGGGTCTGCGTAACGTGGCCGCCGGTGCGAACCCGCTGGGCCTGAAGAAGGGCATCGAGGTCGCGGTCGAGCGCGTCTCCGAGGAGCTCTCCAAGCAGGCCAAGGAGGTCGAGACCAAGGAGCAGATCGCCTCCACGGCGTCGATCTCCGCGGGCGACAACGCCATCGGTGGTCTGATCGCGGAGGCGCTCGACAAGGTCGGCAAGGAGGGTGTGGTCACGGTCGAGGAGAGCAACACCTTCGGGTTGGAGCTTGAGCTCACCGAGGGCATGCGCTTCGACAAGGGCTACATCTCGCCGTACTTCGTCACCGACGCCGACCGTCAGGAAGCCGTCCTCGACGACCCGTACATCCTGATCGTCAACAGCAAGAT